>JAPCWD010000005.1 GCA_025943965.1 Synergistaceae bacterium DZ-S4 | reverse complement strand
CAGCAGTATTTTCATCTTACAGGAGTTTTAGGAAGGTGGCTCTATGCAGCGCGCAGGTTGGCTCTATTAGAGCGCGCGACTGGCTCTAAACCTCTGCGCTGGTGGCTCTATCTCGCCGTGTTTCGCAAATATAATGGCATTTAACGGAAGTCCCAGAAATGACTGGAACACTGCGACCCTCTTAAACAAAGTCCTGGAAGGAGCTGCATCAAAGGGAGCCACAACTGAACTTATCCATCTTTACGACTTAAATTACAAAGGATGCATAAGCTGTTTTGCATGTAAGACAAAAAATGGAAAAAGTTACGGCAGGTGTCCGGTCAACGATGACCTTAAAGATGTCTTCAGGAAGGTAGAGGAAGTCGACGCGATCATCCTTGGATCCCCGATATATTTCGGCAGGGTCAGCGGGGAAATGGCCTCTTTCCTTGACCGGCTTCTATTTCAATATCTGGAGTACAGCAATACAGGAAGATCTCTTTTCCCGGGTAAGATAGATACAGCTTTTATTTACACAATGAACGTAACAGAAGAAATGATGAAGGTGGCCGGTATGGACGTACCAATAAAGATCAACGAAATGGCTTTAAAAAGAATCTTTGGGTCAACAGAAACACTTCTAAGCTTTGATACCTGCCAGTTTGAGGATTATTCCAAGGTCGTCTCCACTATGTTCGATCCCCATGCCAAGGCCATAAGTAGGGAAGAGGTGTTTCCCAAAGACTGCCAAAAATCTTTTGAGTTGGGTGCAAGGTTAGCGGAAAAAGCGATCTGATATACAGCTTTCTTGACTAAAAAATTTGGATATCCTGATCGTTAATTCTGCTATTAAGCATTCCTGTTTTTAGAAAATAAAGTTCACTATCTTTGTGATAATGTCACAGACATGCGGCATCCAATGGTGAAATAATGCACCATAGGCAATAAAAAAACAAAGGGGGACTTTATAAATGAAAAAGACAGATCTGCTTGTAATTGGAGGAAGCGCAGGCGGAATCCTCAGCGCTACTATGGCACGCAAGGCTTACGGAGACATAGCCATCACAGTCATCAGGGATACCGATGCCGTAATGGTTCCCTGCGGCATACCGTACATCTACGGTACGCTCCGCTGCACAAGCAAAAATGTTATCCCGGATAAAATGCTGGTCGACGCAAAGATAGACCTTGTGGTCGGAACAGTCGTCAAAATAGACAAGGAGAACAAGGTCGTAACAACTAAGGAAAACGAGACTTACAGCTATAAGAAGCTTGTCATTGCAACAGGCTCACTTCCCATAATCCCGACATTCATCCCCGGACACGAGCTTGAAAACGTATTCCCGATATACAAAAATCAGGATTACCTTGCCTCAATACTTGAAAAGCTAGACAAAGCAGAGAGCGTCGCAGTAATAGGCGGCGGCTTTATCGGAGTAGAATTCGCTGAGCAGATCAGTCTCCTTGGAAAAAAGGTAACTCTGGTGGAAATGGCTGACGCATGCCTCTGGCAGGCTTTTGATAAGAGCTACACCGACGAGATCGAAAATATGATGAAGGACAACAACATTAATGTTCTCACAAATACAAAGGTAAAAAAGATACTGGGTACAAAATCGGTCGAAGCGCTTGAACTTGAAAACGGCGAAAAGATCGCTGCCGACCTCGTTATCCTTGGCCTTGGCGTAAGGCCTAACGGCATTCTTGCCAAGGAAGCGGGCCTTGACGTAAACGCAAAGGGCGCCATAGTTGTTGACCAATACACCAGGACCAGCGATCCCGACATCTTCGCTGTGGGCGACTGCGCCGAAAAGAAGTGCTTCTTTACCCACAAGGATGTCCCTGTGCTCCTTGCCTCGACGGCAGCAATGGAAGCAAAGATAGCCGGAAGCAACGCCTTCCAGCTAAGGCTTATCAGGGCAAACAAGGGAACTATAAGTGCTTTCTCTACAAAGATCTTCGGACGGACATTCGCAGCAGCAGGCATTACGGAAGCAAGGGCAAAGGCTGAAGGGTTCTCTATAAATATAGGTGAGTTCACAACGATGGACCGTCACCCGGGATCACTTCCCGGAACGAGTACCATAAAGATCAAACTTATCTTCTCCAAGTGCTCGGGAGTGATCCTCGGGGCACAGGTCTCAGGCGGAGATACTGTCGGCGAGATGATCAACATAGCAAGCCTGGCAATTCAGAAGGGTATGACTGCCACAGAACTCAACACATTCCAGGTAGCGACGCATCCGCTTCTCTCTGCATCGCCGATCGCCTATCCGATCAACGCCGCCTCGATGAACGCCATAGCCCAGAATTGCAGACATCTCAACGAAGGTCTTGTGATCTAAAATAGCATTAAAATATATCAAGTCAACGCAGTCCCTTACTTTGGGGCTGCAACTTTTAAGCACTTTTAACATTCACAGAATTCAATATAATGTTACGATATTAAGACATATTGAGGAAATTACTGCATAAAAGAGGAGATGACAAGATGATCGAGCAGGTATTCAAGATCGCTTCAGGTAACAGCAAGGTAGTGGAAAAGGTAATACAGGACGAAAACGTACACTACATGCATATGATCTTCAACAAGGACGAAGGAGCTCCTGAACATTTTTCAAATTCAAACGTCTACATGACTGTTGTGAGAGGCAAACTTTCAATAGCTTTAAATGAACAGGACATGCATGAATACCCGGCGTCAACCGTACTCAAAATTCCGATGGGAACTAAGATGAACTTCAAGAACTTGCATGACCAAACGTTGGAACTGATCGTCGTAAAGGCGCCCGCTCCAAAATAAGATATCTTTACAGAATTTCATATAAAAACGGGAAGACATTTAGTGATGTCTTCCCGTTTTTATATGAAATAAGAAAACAATTATTGACATATGTCACAAACGTTATATAATTAATTTTATAAATGACATATGTCAATAATAAAGGAGGGATAATCATGCCAAGAGGAGACGGGACCGGACCGATGGGCAGAGGCTCAATGACAGGGAGAGGAATGGGGTACTGTGTAAGGGCTTTTGAAAGCGGCGAGGCCTCTTATATAGGCGGCGGCATCAGGAGAGGCTCCAGACGCTGGTTCGGCAGGGGATGTGCTGCAGTTCAATTTTTGCCTGAAACAGAAAAGGAACTGCTCGAAGACGAGAAGTCGAAGCTTCAACGACGACTTGAGTCTATCGAAAAAGAACTCGATAAACTGAATTAGATACTCAGGGAGAGAATGATCAGGCATTCCCTCCCTGAAAACAAAGGAGAGACCGTGATGCCAAGACCTATGAAATGGAGAAAGGTCTGTTCAATGCCGGAAACCAATCAGTTCGGACCGCTTGATCCCGGCAACGAAACAAGAGGTTCTGTCGTTATGACTGTAGACGAGTACGAGACGATAAGGCTTATCGATCTTGAACACTTCACGCAGGAAGAGTGCGCCGCAAATATGAACGTTGCAAGGACTACCGTGCAGGGAATATACAACGAGGCCAGGAGAAAGCTTGCAGAGTCGCTCGTCAACGGCAAAGTCCTCTTTATCGGCGGAGGAGAGTACAGGCTCTGCGACGGTACGGAAAGCGGGTGCGGACGTCCGGGATGCCGCAGGAGAAATCACGGCGACAGCTGAAGCGTTGCCTATCTTTAAATGCAGGGAGTGGATCAGGATTTATTCCGACAAAGTTATTGAACATCTGATGTCACCACAAAACGCAAGGAACATGCCCGATGCCGATGCGGAAGGAACGGTAGGCGATCCTGAATGCGGGGATGCGCTGACATTTTATCTTAAAGTTTCTGACGGGGTAATCTTTGATATCAGCTATTTGGTATTCGGATGCTGTGCGGCGATAGCAACTTCGAGCGCCACCTCTGTGCTGGCAAAAGGAAAATCGTTAAGGGAAGCATTGGATATCACTGAGGATGATGTGGTGAACGCGCTTGATGGACTGCCTGAAAGCAAAGTCCACTGCTCTCTTCTTGGAGTCAGTGCTTTGAGGTGCGCTATATTTGATTACTGTGAAAAAAACAACATTGACGTTACGGAGGAAATAAAATGAAGATAGCTATCCCGGCAGATGAAAAAAGGATAGATTCAACAGTTTGCCAGTCTTTTGGAAGGACCCCGTTCTTCGTGATTTACGAAACAGAGACAGACGATGCCGAGTTCCTTGATAATTCTGCTGCGTCCAGTCAGGGCGGAGCAGGGATAAAGGCAGCACAGACAGTCGCAGATTCAGGAGTTTCAGCACTTCTTACCCCGCGTTGCGGGCAAAATGCGGCTGAAGTGCTTACTGCTGCCGGCATTTTGATTTTTAAAACAGAAAACTCTTCTATAACTGAAAGTATCGCCGATTTTAAAGAAAAACGTCTTGAACAGCTTCAGGAGATCCATGCCGGATTTCACGGACATGGCGGCTAAGAATTTAAAAATTGCAATATTGAGCGGCAAGGGCGGAACAGGGAAAACACTGCTTTCTGTCAATCTGGCATCAACTGCTGCAGATTCCGTATACGTTGACTGTGATGTCGAAGAACCCAATGGACATCTCTTTTTTAAACCTCAATGGAATATCGAAAAAGAAATATCTGTAAAGATACCACAGGTCGACCCGAATAAATGCGACGGATGTAAAAAATGTGTAGAATTCTGTAAGTTCAACGCTTTGGCATACATAAACAAAAATTTGAAAATTTTTGATGATGTTTGCCACTCCTGCGGAGGGTGTTCGCTGGTATGTCCACAGGGGGCCCTTACAGAACGGGACAAAGCCGTAGGAACTCTTTCTGTTGGCGATTCAGAGGGAGTGCGGGTTTTGTCCGGAATGATGAAAACAGGAATTGCTTCAGGAATTCCAATAATTAAGGAACTCCTCACTCAATGCGGATCTCTTGAAGATGATCGGCCGATCTTTATAGACTGCCCTCCGGGAAGTGCCTGTATCGTTATGGAAAGCATAAAAGACGCAGACTACTGTCTTTTGGCTGCGGAACCTACCATATTCGGCAGACATAACCTTGAGATGGTCTGGTCTCTGGTCAGGCTCTTCGAAAAACCGCATTCTGTAGTTATCAACAAATGTGTTGATCAAAGCGATCCAACAGATGAGTTCTGCAAGGAAAACCGAATAAAGATCCTGGAAAAAATCCCTTTCGACGTTGAACTTGGCACGCTTAACTCAAACGGGAAGATAGCAGCAAGAGAAAACACTAAATATCGGGATCTTTTCTCTTCCCTGCTGGAAAAAATCTACAGGGAGGTGCCTCATGAAGCAACTGTTAATTCTGAGCGGTAAAGGCGGTACAGGAAAAACTACAGTTGCCAGTGCCTTCATCAGGCTTTCGGAAGCTCAGGCATACGCTGACTGTGATGTTGACGCACCTAATCTGCATCTTATAACGAAACATTCCAAAGCACCATCCAGGAAAGATTATTATGGGATGCCTAAGGCTGAGATCGATCCTGACATTTGCATAAACTGCGGCAAATGCATGGAGAACTGCAGATTTGATGCAATTAGTGCAAATGAAAGATCTCACTTTGTTGATCCATTCGGATGTGAGGGATGTGGGGTGTGCAAATTTGTTTGTCCTGTAAATGCAGTATCGCTTCATCCTTCTGTTGCGGGAGATCTCATGCTTTTTAAGGAAGGTTCTGTTACATTTTCAACGGCCCGGCTGAAAATGGGAAGCGGAACAACAGGAATGCTTGTCTCCGAAGTAAAGAAACAGATGAAAGAGTCCGCAGAAGATACAGATTTTGCCATAGTAGACGGCTCTCCGGGGATAGGCTGCCCCGCAATAGCTTCCCTTAGCGGCGCAGATATGGTCTTGATAGTGGCAGAACCATCCATTTCAGGCATCAGTGACATGCAAAGGATAATAGAAACTGCCCGAATATTTGGGGTCATAATTGCAGTCTGTGTGAACAAATCTGACACAAACCCTGACAATACAAACAGGATAAAGGATTTCTGCAAACTTGAGGGCATACCATATACCGGAAGCATTCCTTTCGACCCAATGGCAGTCAAGGCTGTCAATAAAGGAATGAGCATAGCCGACATCGATTGTCCCTCGGGAAGAGCTGTCAAGGAAGTTTTCAATGAAACCATGCACCTGATCATCAGAGAAGGAAAGGATGTCCAAAATGATAAGAACCTATGGGCAGCCACCCATTAATAAAAATCGATATATTACGGAGGAATGAGTAATTATGAAAATTGCAGTAGCAAGTGAAAAAGGTATGGTTACAGGTCATTTCGGACATTGTGAGAATTTTATGGTATTCAACGCTGAGAACGACAAGATCGTAGGAACCGAGTCCGTGCCGAATCCCGGGCATAAGCCGGGATTCCTGCCTAATTATTTGAATGATATGGGTGTAAATGTAATTATCTCAGGTGGAATGGGCGGGGGAGCAATAGACATCTTCAATCAGCACAACATAGAGGTCATAATCGGAGCGGCAGGCCCTTCAGAAGAAGCAGCAAAATCATATCTTGCCGGAGAACTTAAATCTACAGGTTCAGTCTGCCATGAGCATTCGCACCACGATGAGTGCGGTCACTGAAGCAATTAAAAGAAAAATATAAAAAAGGGGGGAGCCTTTAGGGTTCCCTTTTTTTCCGACAACTGTTACGCCGGTAGTTTTAAAATCTATTTTTAATCAAACTGTTTACTTCATTAAAATAAGCATTGATATTTCTGTTGTCAAAGTAAGGCTTGCCAGTGTACAATTAACTGTTGCCCAAAGTATAGTTGTTTTTTAAATGGCAGTTTGATTTGCACAATTCCTAATTTGTATCCATCATTTTATTGACAGGGTGGTATGGCGTGAATATCCTGAAGAGAATGTCCATCAAGAAAAATATCATGGCCTTATACATAGCAACGACCCTAATAACCTTTGGAGTAGTAAATTATGTGCTCTTTTCAAACTGGATAGAAACCGCCGACAAAACGCTTTCTTCTGTGGCACAGGACATGAACAATACGATATACAAGGAATTCGAGGGGTTCATAAGACTTCCCCGGCATCTTAACGAGATGACCGAAAACCAGATCCGCAGCGGGGTCCTGGACTTCAGCGACGAAACGACACGTGACAAGTTTTTTGTCGGACTGTTAAGCGCTCACGGAAGCACACCCATATACAGCATAAGCATCGGAACGGAGAAGGGTGAATACTACGGAGCGCGCAGAAACACCGACAACACGGTTGAGATCATGAAAAACAATTCCGAGACCGGCGGAAGATCCATGTACTACAAAGTAAGTGAAGATATGACCAAAGGAGATCTGGCGCTCCAGACAGGCACCTTTGATCCCCGAACGAGGCCATGGTACAGGGAGGCAATAAAAAACGGCAAAACGACCTTTTCTCCACTCTACAAGCATTTTGTGATGGACGACCTCACAATTTCTGTGGGAACTCCGGTACATGACAGAGACGGCAAGATATGGGGAGTCCTTGGAACACACATAACGCTTTCCAGAATGGATTCATTCCTGAACGACATTGTGAAAAAAAACAACGCTGCGGCCGTAATAATCGACAAAAATACAGGCGAACTTGTTGCAAATTCCCTCGGGGTGCGCAACTTCACAGTGAACGAAGACGGGACCATAAAAAGGACACTGATAGGAGAGCTTAAGAACCGGAGCATCATGACCGCTTATGGAAACTACCTGAATTCACAAGACAGCGATATTCTTACTGTCAATGGACAAAACAGTCATGTGAACGTATCCGGATTCGACGCAACGGGGGTCGAGATGCTGCTCATTACATCCGTACCCGATGCCCTCCTCACAAAAGATATATATGAAACCATAAGACTTACTGTCATTTTCTCTCTCCTGATGCTGTCAGTCACGGCTCTTTTCTATCTGAGCTATGTCGCAAACATGCTCAAACCCCTCGAGAGCCTGAATTTAAGTGCTGAAAAATTTAAAGAAGGTGATTTTTCGTCAAGGGCGCACATCCACAGGGAAGATGAGATCGGCACCCTTGCAAGGACCTTCAATATGCTGGCGGACGATGTGAGCGGACTGGTCCGGGACCTTGAAAAGAAGGTCCGGGAACGGACCTCTGATTTGGAAATGACAAACATCGCCCTCGACGACAAAAGAGGGCAGCTCAAGCTGATACTTGACTCGACTGCAGAGGGCATATTCGGGATGGATACAGAAGGAATATGCACCTTCTGCAACGAAAGTGCCCTCAGGATGCTTGGATACGACAGCCAGGAGGATCTGTTGGGAAAAAACATGCACGGTCTGATACACCATACAAAAAAGGACGGCAACACCTTCCCGGAAAAGGAATGTCGCATTATGCAGTCCTTCAAAAAGGGGAAAGGCGTTTATGTCGATGACGAAGTCTATTGGCGGAAGGACGGCACGAGCTTTGACGTCAGGTATTCGTCATTCCCGCAGCACAGGGACGGAGTTCTTGTCGGTGCGGTAGTCACGTTCATGGACAATACTGAACGGAAAAAATCGGAGGAAAACATCCGCTATCTGACATACCACGACCCCCTGACCGACATCCACAACAGACTGTTCTTCGAAAAAGAGGTGCCGTTGTCAGATACTGAAGAAAACCTTCCGATATCAGTTATCTTCGGTGATGTAAACGGTCTGAAGCTGACGAACGACATCTTCGGCCACACAGCCGGGGACAGGCTTCTTATAGAAGCTGCCGCGGCATTCAAAAAGGCTTCATCAGAGAAGGGCATCCTTGCACGTATCGGAGGAGATGAGTTCGCGCTCGTTTTGCCCTTGTGCGATGAAGCCAGGGCAAATGAGATAATGGCCGAAATTAAAAGTGCTTTCGGTCTGAGTTCTTCCGTAGATATCATCGGAAGCCTCTCCCTGGGCGCGAGCACAAAAACAGAGCCTGGACAGAGTATGGCAGAAACCATAGAATCTGCCGAAAACAGGATGTATCGGGAAAAAACAATAAACCGGACAAAAAACAACACAAATATGATAAGAAAGATAATGGGACGCCTCCATGAACGCAGTCCACGTGAAAAGATACACTCTGAAAATGTGTACGCTCTCTGCAAAAGGATCGCCAGGGAGATGGGCCTTTCGGAAGCGGAGGTAAACAGGGTCGCTGAAAACGGATACTACCACGACATAGGAAAGATCGTACTGGATGACAGTGTACTCACCAAGCACAGGAATTTCAACGAGGAAGAGTACAGAAAGATGCAGCAGCATTCGGTCGTGGGATACAGGATACTGAATCTCTTTGACGAAACCCTGGACCTTTCAGACGGCGTGCTCAGCCACCACGAACACTGGGACGGCAGCGGATATCCGAAGGGGACGGCAGGGGAGGGGATCCCTCTTTCTGGAAGAATAATAGCTGTCGCTGAGGCTTATGATGCCATGACAAACGACTATTACGAAAGGTCGAAAACACATGAAGAGGCTGTGGCTGAGATAGAAAGCCTTGCCGGATCGAGGTTCGACAGGAGAGTAGTCAGCGCATTTACAAAAGCTGCAGGAAAGAATATTCGGGAGATGGGATCCGACAAATGATCAAAGCCGCCAAATGCGGCAGTAAGGACGCATAAATGGGCCGATTCATGATCTTTCTTGCGGTCAGCTCAATAGTGCTGATCCTTGTGAATATTTACCTTTCCAAAAGGTACGGGAAGCTCCTGAGTGATCACAGATCCAGGATCCCCGCAAGGGCGGCGGCATATGTCCTGTTCTCAGGCTTGTCACTCTTTCTCTCATCCCTATTTTTTCAGAACTGGATCTATCAGCACCGGGCATTGACACTGCCGGTGAGGTACATTTCCGCATTTTACATCTGTATGGTCATATATTCGTTACTCCTTTTCCTTGCAGGGGACAGTCTTGCGTTTTTGGGCAGTTTGTTTAAAATCCACCATAAACTTAATTCTTCATTGTCCAAAATATATGCAAAAGGACTGCTCGTTCCTGCTGTTGCAACGATGATCACGCTTTATGCCTTTTACAACGCGGTGAATTTCAAGGTCACAGAATATGAGATATTTATTGACAAGAGATCTGCCATCCCTTCGATAGATGCTGTTATGATCTCCGATCTTCATGTCGGGACTTCTATAGGAAAAAAAGAGATAACTCAGATCAAAGCCATGATCGAGGAGCTTTCGCCTCAGATCGTCTTTATTTGCGGCGACCTGTTCGACCATGCGTCATATGAGGAGATCATGCGGTTTACAGCAGAAAAGCTGGGGAGTATCAAGACTGAATACGGGACTTTTTTTGTAACAGGAAACCACGAATACTACCTCGGAGATATGTCAGAGATACTTTCATACTTTGAGGGTACCGGTATCAGAGTCCTTCAGGATGAGACGATAATGATCGGTGACATTTATATCGCCGGAAGGAAAGATATCAGGGAGAATGAGCGCATTCCGCTTTCAAAAATACTTGAAGGTACAGAAAAAATCAGGCCGGTCATCGTACTTGACCACCAACCCAATGCAATAGATGAAGCGGCAGAGAACGGTGTCGATCTTCAGCTTTCCGGACACACCCACAACGGACAGCTTTTTCCCTTCAATTATATCGTTGGACTCGCAAACCACACACATTACGGTATCGTCGACGAAGGAGCCCTTAAAGCTGTCGTAAGTTCGGGTATCGGCACCTGGAAATACCCGGTGAGAACAGGAAGTTCTTCAGAAATAGTAAGAGTCAGGGTAAACTTTCTTAAATAGAGTGTTGTTTCAGCTCAATAATTTAAACAAAATATACACTGCAAAGCTTTCCCATTTAACCTCATCAATTTAACGTGTTATAATGAATACCCTGATAAAAATCTGTCTTATAAGGAGTCGGGTCAGTTTATGGAAAATGAAAAATTTGAAGAAATAACTGAAGCTCCCGAAACAAATAAAGAAGAGACTCCGAGACCCACCCAAGAAGCGCCTCCTAAGAAATCAGGAAGCCTTTTCGTCCTGCTGCTCATAGTGATCATACTTGCCGGAGGCGGATACTGGTTCTGGAAGACGGAGGAGGCAAAAAAGGCAGCTGCCTCAAGACCCGCGGAGATGCCGCCTGTCGTTGTAAGCGACATGCCCGTAAAAGCATCTGATTTCCCGGTGACATTCGAATATACGGGACAGACCAAAGGCTGCAGAGAGGCCGAAGTCCGGGCTCAGGTAAGCGGAGTGCTCAAGAGCAAGGAGTACAGGGAGGGGCAGCCCGTAAGGGCCGGGCAGGTCCTCTTCAGGATAGACCCGGCACCATACAGTGCGGCTCTCAACAGAAACAGCGCCAACCTTAAGCAGGCCCGGGTAGGAATGGATCTGGCCAAGATCGAATACGACAGGATATCCTCACTATATTCTAAAAATGCTGTAAGCAAAAATGACTTTGACAACGCAGAAGCTTCTTATAAAGCTTCAATGGCCGCGGTTGATTCCGCAAGAGCCGCTGTCAGGCAGTCACAGATCGATCTTGACTGGACTGTAGTTAGGGCTCCCATTTCAGGACTGAGCAGCAAAGAAGAGCGCTCTGTCGGCAATCTGGTAACACTGGATGCTCAGGGCAGCCTTCTTACCACTATTGTTCAGGCAGACCCCGTCTATGTTGAATTTGCCGTGCCTGCCGATGAACACAGAATAAACGAGCTGCTCAGGTCTGCCGGACACCTGAAGGTTTTTAAAGAAGGTATATCAGTTAAGGTCGCTTTGGGCGACGGAACGATTTATGATAAAAAAGGAAAGATCGACTTTCAGGATCAGTTTGTTGATCCGGCGACAGCTGACATAAGGGCCAGGGCCGTTTTTGACAATCCGGGGAACAGGCTTTATCCCGGACAGTTCGTCCGCGTATATGTCGACGGAAGCTATGTAAGCAATGTGATAAGCATCCCCCTCAGATCTGTGCTCCAGACTTCTTCGGGACCGATAGTGTACGTTCTTGACGAGTCAAATATTCCCTCCGTCAGGAACATAAAGATAATCAAGACGATCAAAAATACTTGCCTCATACAGGAAGGCCTGACGGACGGAGAGAGGATCGTCGTTGACGGGGTGGCAAAGGTGCTGCCGGGCAAGGCTGTAAAGATAGCTGAGAAACAGTCGCAGGAAAGTGCCGCGGAGAAAAATACCGACGGCAAAAGATCCGCTGACTGAGGCCTTTAGCAGATGTTCTCCGCGATATTCATCAGAAGGCCGATATTAGCCACCGTCTGTTCGATCGTAATAATCCTGCTCGGCCTTGTATCGATAATAACTTTGCCAGTGGCACAGTTCCCGGAACTCGTCCCGCCTCAGGTCACAGTTACGGCTTTCTACCCCGGAGCGACTCCTGAGGTGATCGCGCAGGTGGTTGCATCCCCGCTGGAAAGCCAGATCAACGGCGTCGACAACATGATCTACATGGACTCGGTCAGCAACGGGCAGGGAAACATGACCCTGACGGTAACATTCGAACTCGGGACCGACCCGGACATGGCCACCATCAACGTAAACAACAGGGTCCAGATGGCTTCTCCGTCTATACCAGAAGAGGTCAGGAAATACGGCATAGTGGTCAAAAAATCTTCGCCCAACCTTCTCCTGATAGCGACCCTGCTCTCTCCCGACGGACGCTACGACACAATATATATGAGCAACTACGCCCTCCTGAACGTCGTAGACGACCTGAAAAGGATACCCGGGGTCAGCGATGCACTGATATACACCTCTCAGGACTATGCCATGAGGATATGGATAAGGCCCGACAAACTTGCACAGCTCGGTCTGACTCCGGCTGACATAGCTGCGGCTGTCAGCGACCAGAACAGTCAATACGCGCTGGGAAGGTTCGGCGACCAGCCGACGGATGAAGACCTCGAAAAAACATACATAATAACCACAAAAGGACGCCTCGCAACACCTGAAGAGTTTGAAGAGGTGATCATCAAAACGAACCCCGACGGAACGAGCATCTATCTGAAGGATGTTGCAAGGGTCGAACTGGGAGCCAAGACATACAGCTTTATAGGAAAACAGGACGGCATCCCCGCGGTCCCGGTGGGTATCACACTCGCACCGGGAGCGAATGCCATCAGGGTGGCCGATCTGGTCAAAAAACAATTTGAGGAGGCAAGCAGACACTTCCCGGACGGTATAAAGTACGACATCCCTTATGACACGACGACTTTCGTAAGGGTATCTGTTGAAGAGGTCGTAAAAACACTTTTTGAAGCTGTCCTGCTTGTATTCCTTGTTGTCTTCCTCTTCCTTCAGAACTGGAGGGCAACGCTTATCCCATGTTTGGCTGTCCCTGTATCGATAATCGGGACTTTTGCCGGACTTAAGCTCTTTGGCTTCTCTATCAACACTCTGACTTTGTTCGGTCTGGTGCTTGCCATAGGGATAGTGGTAGATGACGCTATAGTGGTGCTTGAAAACGTGGACCGGCATATGGAGGAGGGACTTCCGCCCAAAGAGGCGGCGTTCAAGGCTATGGAAGAAGTAACGGGACCAGTTGTCGCAATAGTCCTTGTACTCTCCTCCGTCTTCATTCCGATAGCCTTCCTGGGAGGACTGACGGGCGAACTTTACAAACAGTTTGCGATCACCATTGCGACATCGGTCATCATTTCCGGTTTTGTCGCCCTTACCCTCACCCCGGCAATGTGCGCTCTCATTCTGAAACCTAAGGGCAAAGGAAAGGATTTCTTCCTCTTCCGATGGTTCAACTCATTTTTTGACTCGATAACAAACGCTTATTCTGCCGGAGTGAGATTCTTCCTCAAAAGGACCATTATCGTTGTGATCCTCTTCGTCGTATTTGTCGGCGCGACCGCAAAGATTGCTTCGCTCGTCCCTTCATCTCTGGTACCGGACGAAGATCAGGGGATCATAATGTCTGCCATGTCCCTTCCGGACGGTTCATCCCTGAATATGACCGAAAAACTCACTGACAAGGTGACGAAGATCACCCGTGGCATGGACCAGGTCAAGACTGCATTGGTATTCAGCGGATACAACCTTCTCAACTCATCAAACCAGTCCAACTACGGCGCAGCCTTCGTCACCCTGAAGGACTGGAAAGAAAGGGAGAGACCCGGAAAAGACTCATTTTCGACGTCAAGGGAACTTATGGGCAAGGCTTGGTCGATACCGGAAGGACAGGTTTTCGTGTTTAATCCTCCGGCGATAATAGGCATGAGCACCACCGGAGGCATTGAGGGCTATATCCAGAACAGGGGGTCAGACACTCCCGAAGAGATGGAAAAGGCGCTTGCGAAATACATCGCAGCAACTGACGCCAGAAAAGAAATATCCAGCGTCACCACCTCCTTTTCCACAAAGGTCCCCCAGTATTACGCAAATATCGACAGGAACCGTGCAAAAGCTCTGGGAGTGGACCTGAAGGACGTATTTTCAACGATGGGAAGCATATTCAGGAACTATTACGTAAACGACTTCGACAGGAGCGGACGTACATTCCAGGTGCTCATTTCGGCAGAAGCTGCCTACAGAGACAGGCCTGAGGACCTCAGATACACTTATATCCGGTCAGATACAGGCGCTATGATCCCGCTTCTCTCTCTGATAGACATACGCCTGGTCACCGGTCCCGATACGATGGAGAGGTTCAATGTGTTCCCCGCGGCCAAAGTTACAGGGACTCCTGCCGCCGGCTTCACATCCGGACAGGCTATAAAGGCAATGGAGGAGGCCGCCCGCGAGTCGCTTCCCGAGGGATATACCCTTGCATGGACAGGGTCTGCCTACCAGGAAAAGGAGACCGGCGCGGCAACCGCAATAGCCTTCGCTCTGGGAATAATCATGGTCTTTCTCATTTTGGCGGCACAGTATGAAAGATGGAGCCTCCCATTCGCTGTCGTTCTCGCAGTTCCTTTTGCGCTTTTCGGAGCCTTCCTCTCCATAATGCTGAGGGGGCTTTCCAATGACCTCTACTTCCAGGTGGCACTTGTAACGCTCATAGGCCTCGCCGCAAAGAACGCCATCCTGATAGTTGAATTCGCCATCATGCAGCATGAGGCAGGCATGGGTATAAGGGAAGCCGCGGCAACCGCTGCCCACCTCAGGTTCCGTCCCATAGTCATGACTTCCCTCGCCTTCATCCTAGGCTGCATGCCGCTGGCTCTGAGCGTAGGGGCAGGTGCCGCCAGCCGGCATTCGATCGGCACGGGTATCGTCGGCGGCATGCTTGCGGCCACGTGTATAGCGATTTTCTTTGTACCGAGCTTTTTCTCAATGATCATGAAGCTCACTTCCAAAGAAGAGGGACCTCCGGAAAAGTTCGACAAGACGACCCCGGAAGAAGATAAAGCGGAAATATCGCCCACGGCCGAAGGGGGAGTGATCTAAAATGACTGCAAGCGCGCTTCTTGCCGCACTTTTTGTAGGCTCGTTCTTCCATATAAACCTTGGTCCTGAGGTCAAGGCGCCGGACCCCTACGATATTCCTGCCGCATACGAGATAACGCTCTCTGATGATGTAAAAGGCACAGGGAGCCCTGACTCTGTGACGCCGGACTTTGCATGGTGGATCTCATTCAATGAGCCTGTCCTGAATAAATGCATCAACGAGGCCTTTGCCAGGAACAGAGACCTCGAGACCGCTCTTGCCAGGGTCCAGCAGGCCAGGGCTTTTTTCAGGGAGGCCCGGGGCAACCAGAGACCCAACATTGGAGCAGAGGTCGATGCGACCCGCACTTATACAAAGGTGGGCATGACGAATGACCTGAACGAACAGAACATGCTATACGGCCTGGGCGCCGCCAACTACGAGGCCGACCTGTGGGGAAAGCTTCAGAAAGCTGCAAGGGCTGCAAAAGAGAGCATACTTGCCGCGGAATCAGCCAAAAACAGCGTAAGACTGGCGCTGGCGTCTCAGGTTGCAAAGACATATTTTTCTCTCAGAGGGACTGACAGACAGCTTACAGTAGCAAGGGACACCCTGGATACGCAGAGAAAGACCGTCGAGCTGAACAAGGTACTCTATGAAAACGGCAGGATAAGCGAGCTTGAACTCAGAAGGAGCGAATCTCTTGCCGCATCTTCAGCGGTACAGGTCAATAAGCTTGAGATCGCCCTCGGGAAATATGAAAACGGCCTTCTTGTCCTGATGGGCAGGGAACCGAAAGATTTTATAGCCAGAGATATCCCGAGAGGACTTGAACTTGATGAACTTCCCGTGCCTCCTTCCGTTCCCGTAGGCATACCTGCAGAGATGCTCCTTTACAGGCCCGATGTTAAGACCGCGGAACAGAACTACAGGACCGCGCTTGCCAACCTGGGATCCGCGAGAGCAGGGCAGTATCCTACCCTCTCCTTTGACGGTCTGATAGGCAACCCCGGCAGGGCGGTAAATGAACCTTCGGACCTTTTCACCGGGGCCACCGGCTGGTCACTTGCGGCACAGGTCTTTGTCCCGATTTTCAACGCCGGGAAACTATCTGCAAGGGCGGCTCAGGCCGAAGCCGCAGCTCAGCAGGCATGGTCGGCATACTATAAAACTGTGCAGACAGCCTTTGAAGAGACGATGAACTGCATCAATACACAGGCTAAAACTCAACAGATACTTGCCCTCCTCGAAGAACAGCAAAAGGTGCAGATGAGGGCATACGAGCTTGCAAATATTCGCTACACAGACGGGATATCAAGCCAGATAGACCTGCTGGATGCAGAGAGGGAACTGTTGTCTGTCCAGCTGCAGCTTGAGGGCAGCAGATCAGACAGCCTGAACTCGATAGTTGACCTCTATACGGCACTCGGAGGCGGATGGGCATCCAGGACTCCGGATGACCTTGAAAAAAGGGAGCTGCAGAAACCCTGGGTCAACAAGGAGAAGTTTTCCGAGTAAGTCAGGTCTCTTTTCATGTTGCCAAATGAAAATATGGAGGCTATAATAACCCACGTTCACCGAATAATGCGGACATAGCTCAGTTGGTAGAGCATCAGCTTCCCAAGCTGAGGGTCGCGGGTCCGAATCCCGTTGTCCGCTCCAGAAAATCTGAGATCCCCTGCAGCAGCGGGGGATCCTTTTTTACTGCGCTGCCGGGCATCAGCTTGGGAAGCTGATGCTCATGATACCGATCCTCTCCTATATCCAACAATAGGCAAAATTACAAGTGTTTTAATTTTTTAATAATGATATATTAGGAATGTTAGATATATAAAATTATTGTCAGTCTTTTTGTGCGGATCTTCGTCAAAGAGATCAATTGATACTGGAGGGATCAGTGTGGAGAATAAGTTTTTTGATGCAGTCAAAACGAGAAGGACTCATTATGGCCTTTCCAAAGAAAAGATCGTCAGCGAAGAGAAGGTCATTGAAATAGTCAAAGAGGCTGTAACGCATACACCATCAGCTTTCAACTCACAGACTGCAAGGGTAGTAGTTCTTTTTGGCGGACAGAGCGACAGGCTTTGGGACATTGTAAAGGACGAGCTGAGAAAGATAGTTCCGGCTGAAGCATTCAAAAAGACTGAAGAAAAGATAGACGGCTCATTCAGGAGCGGTTACGGCACTCTTTTATTTTTCGAAGACATGAGTGTGGTTGAAGGCCTTCAGGAGAGATTCCCCCTTTACAAAGACAACTTCCCTGTTTGGTCCGACCATTCCGCAGGCATGCATCAGTTCGTAATATGGACAGCACTCTCGGCCGAGGGTCTCGGTGCTTCGCTGCAGCATTATAACCCTGTAATTGATGATTCGGTGAAACGGGAATGGGACATCCCCGTAAAGTGGAAGCTGCTTGCTCAGATGCCTTTCGGCAAGCCCACAGACGACCTGGGAGAAAAAGAGGTAATGCCTCTCGAAGAGAGGATAAAGATTCACAGATAAAGCCCGGAGCATGAGTTTTGAAAATTTAAACCTGAGCGCATAACACCTTCACTGATATATGTGAAGGTGTTATGCTATAAGGGATAGAGTCCGGACGATGTTGTGCCATTTATGGCTCTGTGGTAGAATATCACGGTTATTGTCAGCAAAAGGCAAACTGAAAGGGGAAGTACAAATTGAAGACAGAGGTAGTTTCGCAGGAAAAAAATATTATCGTTCTGAAGGCCGAGTTCGATGCAGAACAGGTCAATAATGCAATAGATAAAACGATAAAGGATCTGTCGAAGAAGGCAAACATCAAAGGTTTCCGCAAGGGACACGTACCCCGCAGGACGATCGAGCTCTATTTCGGCATGAAGGGCATCTGCGCAGAAGCTTTGGAAAAAATTGTCCCGGAAGCAATCGATAAGATGATAGAAGAATATGAACTCAACCTTATCGCTGAGCCCAGACTTGAACCGGGCGACCTTAAGGAAGGCGAACCATTTGTACTGCAGGCGACATTTGAGGTCACCCCTGATGTCACCCTCCCTGACATTGAGGCCATAGAAGCTGAGAAGACCCTTTTTGAAGCCACAGAAGAGATGAGGGACGAGAACATAGTCCGTCTCTTAGAATCACGCAGTGAACTCGCTCCAACTTATGAAGAGAGAGAGATCACCGGAGATGATTACGTTTCGGTAAAATACACTTCCTCTGTTGTAGATCCTGAAGGCAATGTTTCACCTGTTGAAAGTGACCAGAAGACCGAGATCCACCTTGGACAGCAGAACATGAGACCCGAGGTAGTAGAGGCCATCATAGGCAAAAAGCCCGCAGATACCGCCACTGTGGAGTTTTCCGTTGAGGAGGACCCGCAGAACAAGGATCTTGCAGGAAAGAAAATGCGCTATGAGATAGAGGTCCTTGGAATAATGAAAAGGATAACTCCCGAACTTACGGACGAGACCGTAGTTGAGATGACCCAGTCCAGGCACAAGACTGTTGATGAATTCAAGGAAGAGGTAATGTCGCAGCTGAAAGCTGCCGCGGAGCAGCACAGCCTTGACAGCCTGAAGGATTCAGCTGTCCGGAAACTCTGTGACCTCTCAGATGTCGAGCTTCCGGAGACTCTTATCACAAGGCAGAAAGAAGCTATGAAAGCCGATCAGGCACAGAAGATCAGGAAGGACTCAGGAATGGACATGGAGGAGTTCTTCGAAAAGAGCGGCATGGACAAAGAGAGTTATGAGAATGAACTTGATCAGGCTGCAAGAGTCGTCGTAAAAAGAGCCCTCGTTCTTGAAGCCATTGCCGACGCAAACGATATTCAGTGGACTCCGGAAGAACTTGATGCGGAGATCAACCGCTTGGCGATCAGCTCGAGGATCGACCCCAAGAAACTCCATGATTACATATTCAATGATAGGGACAGGCTCTTTGAACTCGCAGAGAAGATACGCAGCCGCAAGGCAGTCGATTTCCTCATCACGAAGGTAAAGGTCAGGGAGACAGAGGAAGACAAAACAGTTTCAGAGGAAGATAAAGAGAATAAATAATATTTTATTCCCAATCGTAAATTATCAGAAAGGGAGCGAATAAATTGTCACAACTGATACCCATGGTAGTAGAACAGACAGGCAGGGGAGAGCGTTCTTACGATATCTACAGCAGGCTTTTGAAGGACAGGATAATTTTCCTGGGCAGCGCTATCAATGATGATGTAGCAAACCTGATAGTTGCGCAGCTTCTCTTCCTTGAGAGTGAAGACCCGGAGAAAGATGTATTCCTTTACATCAACAGCCCGGGGGGCGTTGTCTCCGCGGGACTGGCCATATACGACACTATGCAGTACATCAAGCCTGCTGTCTCAACGATATGCACGGGCCTCGCGGCCAGCATGGGCTCATTTCTCCTCGCGGCAGGAGCCGATGGTAAGAGGATAGCCCTCCCGAATTCGAGAATAATGATCCATCAGCCTTCTGGCGGAGCACAGGGACAGGCAACTGAGATCCAGATACATGCGAAGGAACTTTTGTATACGAGAGAAAGGCTTAACGGTATCCTTGCAAAACACACGAAACAACCCCTCGATGTGATAGAAAAGGATACGGACAGAGATTACTTCATGTCGGCGGAAGAAGCGTTAAAATACGGAATAGTCGACAAGATAATAGAAAAACGCTGAATCAGGCGGTCTGTTTTTAGGGGGATTCCGACAGGAGTCCCCTGATTCTGATATGCAGGTATGCCAATAAGTTTTTCAATGCTGCTAATATGACTGAGGTGCGTAATAATGTACGACAAAAACCAAAACAAGGAAAATAACCGCAGAAAGCCCAGATGCTCCTTCTGCGGCAAGAGCCAGGACGAGGTGTCCAAGCTAATCGCCGGCCCTGCAAATACATTTATCTGTTCTGACTGCATCCAGCTATGCAATGTGATACTCAGGGATGAAAAGTCGGCGCCATCTTTCATGGAAAATGCCGCCGGAAAGGTGAAGCAGGATTACTCTTCAGTTCCTGTTTTCGAAAAGCTGCCAAAACCTAAGGAGATAAAGGAATTTCTTGATCAGTATGTAATAGGGCAGGATCATGCAAAAAAAGTCCTCTCTGTCGCAGTGTACAACCATTATCAGAGAATAACCAACGTATCCTCGGATGATGAAGTGGAACTGCCCAAGAGCAACGTTTTGCTGGTTGGCCCTACGGGGTGCGGAAAGACACTTCTTGCCCAGACGCTGGCAAAGATGCTCAACGTTCCCTTTGCTATGACTGACGCCACTACGCTTACTGAGGCGGGTTACGTTGGCGAAGACGTTGAAAATATACTGCTGCGGCTTCTGCAGGCTGCGGATTTTGACATTGCCGCAGCTCAGAGGGGCATCATCTACATCGATGAGATCGACAAAATATCAAGAAAATCCGAATCGGTCTCAATAACCCGGGACGTCTCCGGAGAAGGAGTGCAGCAGGCTCTCCTCAAGATAATAGAGGGCACTGTGGCAAATATCCCACCCAAGGGAGGGCGCAAGCATCCAAGCCAGGAAATGATACCTATGGACACAAGCAACATCCTCTTCATCTGCGGAGGGGCATTTGACGGACTCGAAAAAATCATTGCGAAGAGGACGACCCAGAAGTCCCTTGGTTTCGGCGGGGACCTGACTACGAACCTGAATAAAGATGCCTCCTATGAACTGCTGAAGCAGCTTCAGCCCGACGACCTGCGCTCGTACGGCTTCATACCAGAGTTCATCGGAAGGCTGCCTGTCCTGGTAGCACTTGAAGCCCTCACTGAAGAGGCTTTGATAAGGATACTCCTTGAACCGAAGAATGCGCCTCTCAAGCAGTACAGGAAGCTGTTCTCTCTGGAAGGGATAGAACTGGTCTTCACTGACGACGCCGTTCACACTATCGCAGAAAAAGGAGCGAAACTCAATACCGGCGCCAGGGGACTTCGGACCATTCTTGAGTCCCTTATGCTTGACATGCAATACGAGCTTCCGGAAAAGTCTTCGGGCATAAAAAGTCTCACCGTTACAAAAGACGTTGTGAACGGACTGGAAAAACCCATCCGTTCTTCAAAAGACGAGAAAGAGGCTGTCTGATCCATGCACATCCATCCTGTTGTTCCCGTAAGGGATATGGTAGTTTTCCCGGGAGTCATAGCTCCGCTTTTCGTGGGAAGGCCCCGGTCGGCGCGTGCGCTTGAAGAGGCCAACATAAGGGGACATCTTGTTTTTATCACGGCCCAGAAAAATTCACAGATCGAGAACCCTGATCCCGATGACCTAAACACCGTAGGGACCCTGTGCAAAATTCTCCAGACTGTACGCATGCCCGACGGAACGATAAAAGCAGTGCTTGAAGGCGGATGGAGATGCAGAGCGGTCCACTTCATATCAGGCGACAGTTTTCTTGAGGCGGAGATCGAGAAGATCCCCTCGACCAACACCTCCTATACAAACCAGGCAGAAGCCCTTCGCAGGGCTGTCCTGACAGAGTTTGAACAATACGTAAGGCTCAATCTCAAGCTGCCTGATGAGGTCTCTCATTCTGCAGAAAACATCGAGGATACTGACCTTTTCGCTGATATAGTTGCATCACACAGCCTTTTAAAGCATCAGGACAAGCAGAAGCTGCTAGAGACTCCTGACCTTATCGAAAGGCTTCGCAGGCTTCTTGCCATCCTGATGAGAGAGAACGAATTCCTGAAGATGGAGCATGACATTCAGGATAAGGTAAGGAACGAGATGGACAAGGGGCAGAAACAGTACTACCTCAGAGAACAGCTGAAGATCATACAGCAGGAACTGGGTGAGGACAGCCCCCTCTCAGAAACGGAAGAGCTTCGCTCAAGAGCGGAGAATACTGAGCTTCCTGAAGAGGCGAGGGAAAAAGTTATGCGCGAACTTGAACGCTACGCGCGCATGGCACCGATATCTCCCGAGGCGACGGTTTCCAGGACCTACATTGAGTGGCTTCTGGATCTTCCCTGGAACGTATCCTCGGAGGACCACCTGAACCTGAAGGACGCCAGAAAAGTTCTTGAAGAAGACCATTACGGCCTCGACGAGGTCAAGGAGCGCATACTTGAGTTCCTTGCTGTGAGAAAACTCGCTGCGGACAACATGAGGGCACAGGTGCTCTGCTTTGTCGGACCTCCGGGAGTCGGAAAAACTTCCCTGGGCAAGTCTATCGCAAGGACGATGGGCAGAAAATTTGTGAACATGTCGCTGGGAGGACTCCGTGACGAAGCTGAGATACGGGGCCACAGGAGGACTTATGTAGGAGCGCTCCCGGGAAGGATAGTACAGAAGATCAAGGCCGCCGGGACCAACAACCCTGTACTGCTTATGGACGAGATAGACAAGATCGGGAATGACTTCAGGGGAGACCCTGCGGCAGCCCTGCTTGAGGTGCTTGACCCCGAACAGAACTGCAGTTTTACCGACAATTTTCTCGAGATATCCTTTGACCTGAGCAAGGTCATGTTCATAACGACTGCCAACAGCACAGGCACCATACCAAGGCCGCTCCTTGACAGGATGGAGATAATACCGCTTCCCGGCTATGTTGCCGAGGAGAAGGTCAATATCGCAAAAAAGCACCTGCTGCCCAGGATACTTAAGGAACACGGGCTTACCGCAAAAAATATGACCGTACCTGAAGCTACGATAAGGAACATCATAACCGCATACACTATGGAGGCCGGGGTAAGAAATCTTGACAGGCAGCTTTCCAAGCTCGCAAGGAAAGTGGCGGCTGAGATGGCAAATTCTTCAACTGCGGATGAGGCAGGGAGAACGATAAGGATCACAAAGGACATCATGAAAAAGATGCTTGGAGCACCGAAACTCCATACCACTCGCATTCCAAATGAAGACCCCCTAGGAACGGCGCTCGGCCTTGCATGGACCGAGACAGGAGGGTCTGTCATCCTTATTGAGTCTGCCGTGATGGAGGGCAGCGGAAACGTCTCCTACACGGGAAACCTTGGTGATATTATGCAGGAATCCGCACAGACCGCCCTTGCCTATCTCAGATCCAACGCACCGGCCTTCGGCATTGAAAACATTGACTGGAAGAAAAAAGACATCCACATCCATGTTCCGGAAGGCGCTGTTCCCAAAGACGGACCGTCAGCGGGGATCACGCTTGCCCTTTCGCTCTGTTCGGCACTGACAGGCAGAAAGGTAGACGCTTCCTATGCAATGACCGGCGAGATGACTCTCCACGGCAACGTACTCCCCATCGGCGGAGTAAGGGAAAAAGTGCTTGCTGCAAAAAGACTTGGCATAAAAAAACTGATACTGCCCGAAGACAACAAATCGGACGTAGATGAGCTTGGCGACTGGATCAAGTCAGGCATGAAGATACACTATGTCTCAAAAATGTCGACCGTCTTCCAGCTGGCATTGAAGTAGGGGATTAGAAGATGGCATCATGGAGATCAGAACTTTACTGCACTGCCTTTACAAAGCAGCAGATACCTGCGCCCCGGAATGATGAGATCGTTTTTGTCGGCCGGTCCAACGTCGGCAAGTCGACACTCATAAACGCCCTTCTTGAAAGAAATATAGCCAAGGTAAGCTCCAAACCCGGAAAAACAAGAAGCATAAACTTTTATAAAGTCTCAACAGGCAGTGAAGATTTCACGCTGGTCGATATACCCGGCTACGGCTACGCTGCCAGGGGAATGGACGAGCGCAGGACATGGTGGAGACTGATCGACGACTACTTCAACTCTGAGAGGCCGATCAGCTTCGTTATCCACCTCATGGATTTCCGGCACGGTCCGCTTGCAAATGACGATGAACTTACCGCGTGGCTCGATCAGATGGACATGCCAAGACTTGTGGTTTTTACTAAAGGGGATAAAATATCACCCGGGAGGCGAAAGGGCCTCTACCAGCAGTATATGAGAGCCGGGCTTGATTCGATACTGCCTCCGTTCATAACTTCCGGTACGAACGACAAGGAGATGACAGCCCTGAGAGAGGGCATAAAAGATATCCTGAAGGAGATCACCAAACTGGACATCATGGAAGCGAAAAAAGGCAAATGACCTGTATACCCGAGGAACCGGAACGGCCGGGCCGTCGGGATGGGCAAATAGATCCGGATACTGCCACCAGGCGTATCCATCGAGGAGGAAAAACGGATGGAATCCGAAAAGACCGTGTTGGGCAAAGGGTACGAACCAGGACCGATCGAAGACAAATGGTACATGAAATGGGTAGAAGATGAGTTGTTCAAGGCTGATCCATGCTCTTTAAAACCGCAATACTCAATAGTCATCCCGCCGCCTAACGTAACGGGCTCCCTGCATGTCGGCCACGCGCTGGACAACACCCTGCAGGACATACTCTGCAGGACAAAGAGGATGCAGGGCTATGAGGTGCTTTGGCTCCCCGGCACAGACCATGCGGGAATAGCAACGCAGAACGTGGTCGAACGTTCTCTGGCTGCAAAGGGTATCTCCCGCCACGACCTGGGCCGCGAGGAGTTTGTATCCAGGGTATGGAAGTGGAAAGAGGAGTACGGAAGCACGATAATCGGCCAGCTGAAAAAGCTCGGAGCTTCCTGCGACTGGGACAGGGAACGCTTCACTATGGACGAAGGACTCTCTGTCGCTGTCCGGAGGATCTTCGTCGATCTTTACAAAAAGGACCTGATCTACAGGGGCAAGTACCTCATCAACTGGTGCCCCAGATGCCACACTGCCCTTTCAGATCTTGAGGTGGAGCACGAAGACAAGGAAGGCAAATTCTATGAAGTCACATACAGGTTTGCTGATGGCGACGGCGACCTGAGGGTAATGACGACCCGTCCGGAAACCATTCTGGGAGACACTGCGATAGCGATCCACCCAAGGGATGAGAGGAACCGCCACCTTGTAGGCAAAAAGGTCATCGTGCCCATCGCCGGCAGGGTGATACCGGTCATCGAAGACAACATGGTCGACCCTGAGTTCGGTTCGGGATGCGTCAAGATAACGCCTGCCCATGACCCCAATGACTTCCTGGTCGGGCAGAGGCATGGGCTTGAGCAGATACAGGTCATCGACGACAACGGCATCATGTGCGGGGAAGCGTCGGGGAAATATGCGGGAATGGACCGCTTCGAGGCAAGGAAGGCCATAGTCGCGGACCTTGAAGGCGATGGTTCCCTCATAAGGATCGAGGAGATAAGACACTCCGTGGGCGAATGCTATCGCTGCCACACCGTGATAGAACCATATCTCTCCGAGCAGTGGTTCGTGAGGGCCAAACCTCTTGCCGACGCAGGCGTAGAATCAGTTAAGGCAGGCAAGATACGCTTTGTGCCGGATCAGTGGACGGGAGTCTACTATCAGTGGATGGAGAATATCAGGGACTGGTGCATTTCCAGACAGCTTTGGTGGGGACACAGGATACCTGCCTGGTACTGCGACAAGTGCGGCGAAATAATAGTAGATACTGAAGATCCCTCAAAGTGCCCGAAGTGCGGAAACTCCGAGCTGAGACAGGATGAGGACGTTCTTGACACATGGTTCTCAAGTGCTCTTTGGCCCTTCTCGACAATGGGCTGGCCGGAAGAGACGGAACTTCTCAAAAAATTCTATCCCACATCAGTCCTTGTGACAGGGTTCGACATCATCTTCTTCTGGGTCGCAAGGATGATAATGTTCGGCCTTCAGGGAATGAAGGGGGAAGTCCCCTTCCACGACGTCTACATCCATGCCCTTGTAAGAGACGAAAAGGGACAGAAGATGAGCAAGTCAAAGGGCAATGTCATAGATCCCCTTACGATAATCAGCGAGTACGGAGCCGATGCGCTTAGGTTCACCCTTGCCGCCCTTACGGTACAGGGCCGCGACATATTCCTCTCTACTGAGAGGATAGCTACTTACAGGCTCTTCATGAACAAGTTGTGGAACGCAAGCCGTTTCGCCCTGATGAACCTTGAGGATGCCGTGGACGGGATGAGGTGGGACGAAAATGAACTCAGCCTGCACGACAAGTGGATACTGAATAGGATCTCGCAGGTTTCTGCAGAGATGACACGCCTCATTGACGGCTATTTCTTCGGAGAAGCGGCGAGACTCATGTACGATTTTGTATGGGGAGAACTCTGCGACTGGTACCTTGAACTTTCAAAACCTGCGCTAAGAGGTGAGGAGGGGGAGGCCAGAAGGAAGACCACTCAGGCAGTCCTGCTCGCAGTATTCGAAGACGTACTCAAATTGCTGCATCCGTTCATTCCGTTTGTGACAGAGGAATTGTGGCATGCGTTCCCATTCGGCAAGGGGATCATCGAGCGCACCGAATGGCCCGCTCCGAGGCTGGAAAAGATCGATGAGGCCGTAATATGGGACATGGATCTTGTCCGTGAAGTCATCCGGTCTGTCAGGAACCTCAGGGCGGAGGCGCGGATAGCACCGCAGCAGCAAATACCGAGGGCGGTGTTGTCGGTCCACAACGATGGGAAGCTTGCTCTGATAAGATCATCCGAGGCTTTGATAACGCTGCTCACAAAGGCAGAAAAGCTGAAGATCATGGACAGGTCGGCTGAAAAACCGCAGAAGAGCCTTGCATCTGTCCTTGACGACGTACAGGTATACCTGCCCGTAGGAGATCTGCTCGACGTTGACAAGGAGATCCAGCGTCTCAAAAACGACCTTTCAAAGATCGACAGGGACATCGAGAAGGGTAAGGCTAAACTTGCCAACCCTCAGTTCGTTGAGAGAGCGCCTGAAGAGGTCATCCAGAAGGAGAAGGCCTCCCTCGCGGACAACGAGGCAAAGAGGGAAAGGATAAGAGAAAACCTTTCGAGCCTCAACGATTGATAATGGACGATGCGGAAAAATTCCATACAATAGAGACAGAGCTTCAGGATCTGGCAAGCCCGGGGATAAGACCCGGACTTGCCAGACTTTCACATCTGCTGCTGCTCCTTGGAAACCCGGAAAGAAAGTTCAGGGCTGTACACATAGTAGGCACAAACGGCAAGGGCTCCACAGCTGCGACACTGGCTTCGATACTCAGGGAATCGGGCTGCCGTACAGCTCTCTATACAAGCCCCCATCTCGTATCCTTCGGTGAAAGGCTTCTGATGGGAGGGGAGGAAGTCCCCCCGCAAAAATGGGAAGAGGTCCTCTCAGCCATCAGAAATGTAATGGACCGTTCAGAAAGACTTAAAGCGGACCCTCCGACTTATTTCGAGCTCATCACAGCGGCAGCCTTTATGATAATTGCATATGCGGGAGTCGACATCGCAGTAGTTGAGGCGGGCCTCGGAGGAAGGCTCGATGCCACGAACATACTCTCTGATGTGATACTTACCCTGATAACGCCCATTGGGATCGACCATTCCGAATACCTTGGCAATACGCTTGCCTCTGTCGCGAAAGAGAAGTTCGCGGTCATGAGACCCTGCGTCCCGGCGATATTTTCAGGCGGAGACGAAGAGATCGAAGCCATCTTTTTCGATACGGCATTTAAAAAGAAGACTCCTGCCCAGGTCCTTAGAAGGCTGTGCAGTTACGGCACCGTTGGGGTATCCCTCAGCGGCACAGATTTTTATGTAGAGTCAGAGTGTCTTTGCGCTGACTGCCACACACCTCTTATCGGGACCCATCAAACCGAAAACGCCGCGCTTGCCCTTGCTGCGGCATGCGCACTCAAGACCTCATCCCATAAAGTTTTTGAAAATATAACCTTCCAGGCGCTTTATAACGGGGTCGTATCCGTGAGGTGGCCGGGTCGGTTTGAGATAATAAGGAAGGATCCGCCTCTTCTTATAGTTGACGGAGCGCACAATCCCCACGCACTGAAAAGGCTCGCTGAAAACACCGGGATCATTTACGGCAAGAGATCTTTCAACATCGTACTTGCGATGATGAAGGACAAGGACATATCAGAAAGCCTTGATATAGTCGGAGAAACGGGGGCAAAGCTTTTCTGCACTGAGGTTCCTGGAATGGAGCGCAGCCTCTCCGCAGCAGCACTGCTTGCAATGGCAGAAAAAAAGGGTATCGTCTGTGCGGGAAAGTGGAGTTCTCCGACAGAAGCGATCCGTGAAAGCCTTGTGTCGGGATCTGACACGATATGCTGCGGAAGCCTTTTTTTAAGCGGATACGTAAAGGAGCACTGCCATGAAATATAAGGGCTTTGAATACATCGACAACAATGGGCAGATAGAACTCAGACTTATATTGCCTGAAGAACTTGAGCGCCATTTTTTCGCCTGGATATACTGCAGGGGCGAACTCATGGACCGCTCAGAAGGGGACCCTGAACTGATATGGCGTTCTATGTCCTCTAATTTTAATAACATTAAATTGGTTGCTCCGTATCAGGTACACGGAACTCATATCATCCCATCATCCTCATCCTTCGCCCTTCCTCTCAGACCTGAAGCAGACGGGGTAATTATTAATTCAGCATCAGATTCGATGGCCAGCCTGAGGTTCGCTGACTGCAGCCCGGTCGTCATCGCCTCAGACTCACCCGAGCCCTGGATGCTGCTGCTGCACTCCGGTTTCGCAGGCACTTCGAAGAACATCGTCGGCAGTTCCCTTTCAGCCATTTCAGGCTGGGATGCCGTCAGCATGGGGAAGAGGACGCTTGCATGGATAGGGCCGTCGATATGCAAAAGATGCTATTCGAGAAAAAAAGATGATCCTTCAACACTAAACGCTTTGAATACTTTCTCTCCCGAAAATTTCTCTGAAAAAAATGGGATGGTACATTTTGACATCAGGGGGGAAATAAGAAGTCAGTTAATGCAATGCGGCCTTCCTTATGATAATATCTATGCTGTCGAGGACTGTACGTGCTGTGACAACGACTTTTATTATTCATTCCGTGCCGGCGATGGAAAGTCCAGAATTTTTCTTCTCGGAGGGAATACCACAAAAGAGGCATGATTGGTGAGAATGATTAAAGTTAGCGGATCGATCAATTTCCACGTGAGGTGAACATGGAATGGACAACATAAAAGTCGGAGTCATCGGCGTCGGACATTTGGGCATGCATCATGCCAGAGTATACACAGAAATTTTAGGAGCCCAGCTGGTAGGGGTGGTCGACATCAACGAAGAGAGGGCCCATTCAGTCGCGGATCCGCTCGGAGTCATACCTTACAGCACGATAGAGACATTCATCAAGCAGACACGTCCCGACGCACTGAGCATAGTTGTTCCCACCAGCCACCATTTCGAAGTTGCAAAGATAGCAATGGAAAACGGCATCCATGTTCTGATAGAAAAACCCGTCACCTCAAGCGTTAACGAAGCAGAACGGCTCCTTAACCTTGCCGTGAAAAAGGACCTTATCCTGCAGGTCGGACATATCGAGAGATTCAACAGCGCTGTGCAGCATGTCAGGGAGTTCATAAACGATCCTTACTTCATCCAGACCCACAGGATGGGGCCGTTTTCACCGCGTATCAGCGACGTCGGCGTCGTGCTGGACCTAATGATCCACGACGTGGACATCATCCTCTCTATGATCAGCTCCGAGCTGGTCTCCATATCGGCGATCGGAAGATGCATCAGGACTGACCACGAGGACATAGCCTCCGCCCAGCTCACTTTCGCAAATGGGGCAATGGCGCAGATACTCGTCAGCAGGGTCTCCGAGAAGAGGATCCGCCAGATGGAGATTACAGAGGCAGAGAGATACATCACCGTAAACTACGAATCACAGGACATTTCGGTCCAGCGCTGTGTACGCCAGAGCGGTGGAAATCTTGTGGAGGTCATGGAACATCCCGTATTTCCGAAGACCGAACCGCTGAAGATGGAACTTCAGCACTTCGTTTCCTGTGTCAGAGAAGGGCGGCAGCCGATGGTGGGAATAAAAGACGGCAAGAGGGCCCTGGAGGTTTGCGTCGCTGTCCTGAAGCAGATACACGAGGAAAAGAACGCAGCCGGTTCGATCCTCTCCGCAATATGACGAAATAACAAATGACATTCCGGCCGATAAGAGTTATCATCTAGAGAGGAGATAATCCTCTCTTTTTTTTTGCAGAATTATCCCTGATCGAAAGGATGTATTTTATTTGATGGATTTTCTCAGAAATATACCACCTGTTAACCTCCAGGCACTGGTGGCACTTGCCCTTTTTGGGGCATCACTGCTTGTGGCCCGAATGGTAGTCAATATCCAGTCGGGAAAATGGCCCGGAGGCCCTATGTTCGTTCTCTACCTCAGGGTACTTCTTGGTTTTCTTTTTGCAGGGTCGATCGGCCTGGGATTCTACTGTTTTGCCGGAATAAACATTCTCTTCAAGTAAGATCTTTCACGGGATCGTGCGGCATGCAGGACAATGCAGACAATAGTACGGTTTTTAATAAACAGTTAGGAGAGTTGATTTATGGAGAAGCTTCTGAATAACGCGTTCAACGGTGACCCGAGATCAATAGGCCGCCTGATAAGTCTTGTTGAGGCTGACACCCCGTCGGCAAAAGAGATCATGAAACAGGTATACCCGCGCACCGGCAAGGCTAAGATCATAGGAATAACAGGCAGCCCCGGCGCAGGCAAGAGCACCTTCGTAGACAGGCTCATCGAACAGTTTCAGGCAGAAGGCCGCAAGGTCGGCGTGATCGCGATCGACCCCTCGAGCCCCTTCACCGGGGGAGCGATACTTGGCGACAGGCTTAGAATGCAGGGACACGCCCTCAATGAAAACGTCTTCATAAGAAGCATGGGATCGAGGGGGCATCTCGGCGGAGTAAGCAGATCCACGCACGAAGCCTCGCTTATACTCGACGCCTGCGGTTTTGACATAGTCCTGATAGAGACTGTTGGAGTCGGGCAGTCGGAGGTCGATATAATCAAAATAGCCGACACTGTCGTCCTGGTCCTTGTTCCGGGAATGGGGGACGATGTACAGATAATGAAGGCCGGGATAATGGAGATCGCCGATACCTTTGTTGTGAACAAAGCTGACAAGGAAGGGGCGGACAAAGTCGCTGCAGACGTCCAGGTCATGCTTAAGATGCTGAAGGAAAAGGACTGGGTGCCCCCGGTGACCCTTGTTTCATCCCAGAACAACACCGGAGTGGAGGAGGTCAAAAAGATACTCAATGACCACTGGAACTACCTCCAGACCTCGGATGAGGGCAAAAGGAGACGTTTCGTACAGCTTGAGATGGAGGTCGAGGCCATATTGAGGGGTGAGATCTCCATACTGACGGAAAAAGTGTGGAAAAAGCGCAAAGATACCGGAGTGCTTGAAGACCTGGCATCAAGAAAGGCCGATCCCTACACCCTGGCGGGTGAAATGATCTCACAGATCGTCAAATAATTTTATTTTGAAGAAATATAATGTACACCAAACCTTATTCGCGGGAGGATCATAAATGAAAATTGCACTGGGAGCTGATCATGCGGGATACGGACTTAAGGAAGAGATAAAGCAGCACCTTCTTTGTGCCGGACATGAGATCACAGACTGCGGGACCTCCTCGGGGGATCTGAGCGTCGACTATCCAGACTGCGGATTCAGGGCTGCCGAGACTGTCGCCAACCATAAGGCTGACCTTGGGATACTTTTCTGCGGTACCGGCATCGGGATGAGCATTACAGCAAACAAGGTCGCAGGGATAAGGGCCGCACTGTGCCACGACCACTTTACCGCAGCAATGAGCCGCAGACACAACGATGCGAACGTTCTCGTGATAGGAAGCAGGGTGACCGGTTCGGGACTGGCAAAAGAGATCGTCGACACATGGCTGAGCGAGGAGTTCGAAGGCGGAAGGCATGCGATCCGTGTAGACAAGATAATGGCATTCGAAAGGGAACATTCTTCCGAGGCAGTGAATGCTGCCTGCTCATCAAACTTTGCGGGAGGAAGGACCGTAGTGATAGAGCACCCGCTTGTAAGACACAAGCTCGGCCTGATGAGGGACAAAAACACATCTTCTAAGGATTTCAGGGATCTTGTCCAGGAAGTGGCAGGCCTTATGGTGTATGAGATAACCAGGCACCTGTCGCTTGAGGAGATCGAGATCGAGACTCCCGTAGCAAAGACAAGGGTATTCACTCTTTCCGGCAAAAAACTCGCCATAGTCCCGGTACTCAGGGCGGGGCTCGGCATGGTGGAAGGCATCCTCAAGCTGATCCCCAATGCCAAGGTGGGACACATAGGGCTTTATAGAGACCCTGAGACCCTGTTGCCTGTAGATTATTACTGCAAACTGCCCAAAGACATCTCTGAAAGGGATATTTACGTTGTTGATCCTATGCTTGCGACGGGCGGATCCGCGGCAGCCGCAGTTGCGCACATCAAGGGCTACGGCGGAAAGAGGATCTCGCTTGTTTCACTCCTCTCGGCTCCGGAGGGCATTGCCAGATTCCACGAAGAGCATCCCGACGTGGATATCTATACTGCAGCAGTGGACAGTCACCTCAACGATCACGGCTATATAGTGCCCGGACTCGGCGACGCAGGAGACAGGCTCTTCGGAACAAAATAAATGATGGGGAATCAGGGCAGATAACGTGTTTTCCATATACCTTTTCACACTGGTGACTTTTTTGTGGGGCCTGATCGCGACACCCGTTTCGATCGGACTTGCGCAAAAATTCAGGTTGCTGGACATTCCGGGCGGCAGGAAAAAACACCGCAGCATCATGCCGCGCGGTGCCGGCATCGTGCTGTGGAGCGGTTATCTGCTTTGGGCCCTCTTTGTGGGAAATCCCGGTGTCGAGGTGCCCTACATAGCAACAGGAGCGACTATCGTATTTATTGTCGGGTACATGGATGACATGCATCCGCTGCCGCCCGTGATGAGGCTTTTCTTCCACCTTGCCGCCGCCGCGTGGGTCTCATATGCCCTTCCGATACCGCTTTGGCAGAGGCTTCTGTTAATATTCTGGATCACGGGGACGACAAACGCATATAACCTTATTGACGGTATGGACGGGCTGTGCCTGACCATGACACTGATAACTTCTGTTATTGCCGCCGCATTTGCAGGAAACCCGGCAGTATGGATGCCTGTGGCCGGGCTGGTGTTTGGTGTCCTGCTGTGGAATTTCCCCCAGCCAAGGACATTCCTAGGGGACGGAGGGAGTACCCTTCTGGGATATATTTGCTCATCGCACCTCGCATGGAGCATTTTTCCGGACCTTTTCGGAAAAGGATTTTTCAGTATCGCTGCAGTCCTTTTCTTTATCGGAGGAATACCTGTCATCGATACGCTTGTCGCAATGACCAGACGTATCCTGACGAAAAAATCTCCGTTTTCACCTGACAGAGGACACGCTCACCACAAGCTTCTCGACAGGGGCTTTACCAAGCTTCAGACGCTTGCGGTCATGGGATTGGCCCATCTTGCGCTGGTCCTGGCCGGGATCCGGCTTCTTGGGGCGCTGTAGCTCCCGCCGTTGTCTGCTATAATGGCAGGCCTGACACCGCGGGGACAAAGAGTTGATTTTAGGAGGATGTATCAATGACAGGTAAAACTGTGGTCTGTGTTGTCGGAACAAGGCCTGAGGCGATAAAGATGGCGCCTGTGGTGCTTGCCCTTCGCAGCCAGGGCTATTTTGACGTAAAAATATTGGCTACCGGACAGCATGCCGCAATGCTGGACCAGGCGCTCGGCCATTTCAGCCTTACCGCTGACCTCAACCTTCACATAATGAAAGAGAGGCAGTCCCTTGACCACATTACAGCTTCAGTCCTGACCGGAGCGGGGGAGTACTTTGATGCCGAATGCCCTTCAGCCGTTCTGGTCCACGGCGACACTACTACGACCTTCGCATCGGCCCTTGCGGCATTTTACAGAAAGATCCCGGTTGGACATGTTGAAGCCGGACTAAGGAGCGGCAATATGCACCTGCCCTTCCCGGAGGAGATGAACAGGGTGCTTGCAGACAGGATAACGACCTGGGCCTTTGCCCCTACGGAACTTGCAAAGGAAAATCTTCTCAGAGAAGGTACTCCGGAAAAGATGATACATGTAACAGGAAACACTGTGATAGACGCTCTCTTTTACACAGTTAAAAGCACCTCGAGGCCTTACTGCGAGGATCTTGACGGGCTTCCTGAAAACGCTCCCTTCCTTCTTGTTACGGCACACAGAAGGGAGTCCTGGGGAAAACCGCTTGAGGATATCTGTACGGCGCTCACGATGCTCCTGGATGCACATCCTGAACTTTGGATGGTCATCCCTATGCACAGGAACCCGTCTGTTAGGGAAACTATCCGAAAGCATCTTGAAAAAAGAGACAAAGTGATCCTCTGCGATCCGCTCGATTATCCCGACTTCGTCTGGGCAATGAATGCCTCAAAATTCATACTCAGCGACAGCGGAGGAGTCCAGGAAGAGGCCTCGGCCATAAGGAAACCGGTGCTTATTCTCAGGGACGTCACTGAAAGGCCCGAAGCCATCGAGAACGGAAGCGGCATTCTGGTAGGGGTCAAAACGGAAAAAATATTTTCCAACGCGATCGAACTGCTTGAAAATGAGGCAAAACTTGCTGAGATCGAGAACAAGTGCAGATCACAGCCTTTTGGGGACGGAACTGCCGCAGTTAAGATAGCAGAAGCATTAAAGGACTATTTTGATAAACAGGGCAGGTAATTTTTTGTCAGTTTGGACTGGAGTGACTCTTGTTGGAGGATAAGATGATCATCAGGGGAGGGACACCTCTTTACGGAACGGTCGACGTTCAGGGAGCCAAGAACGCGGCGCTGCCGGTCATGGCCGCCTCGATCCTTCTTAAGGGCAAGAGGCTCGCACTGAAAAAGGTCCCCGACCTTTATGATATACATACGATGTCTGACTTGCTCAGGCATATCGGCATAACCGTGGAATTCAAAGACAACCTGATGACAATAGATGTTCCTGATGAGCTCAGCTGGGATGCACCGGCGGAACTGGTACGCAAGATGAGGGCCTCGTCGCTGGTTCTGGGACCTCTGATCGCGAGGTGCGGCAAGGCGGTCCTGCCTCTGCCCGGAGGGTGTGTGCTTGGAAGCAGGCCTATCGATTTCCATCTCAAAGGCCTTGCCAAAATGGGAGCTGAGATCGACCTGAACAAAGGATCCGTCTACGCCACGGCAGGCAGGCTCAAGGGCGAGAGGATCACTCTGGACTATCCCTCTGTGGGTGCGACTGAAAACCTCATGATGGCCGCTGCGCTGGCGCACGGAGTGACATACATCGAGAATGCCGCCCTGGAACCGGAGATAATAAACCTCGCTGACGTGCTTAGGCTTATGGGGATACCGGTCAAGGGCGACGGGACCCAGACGATAAGGATCACCGGGAAACCTGAGACAGGTCCCGCAGAAGCTGAGATAATCCCGGACAGGATAGAGGCCGCAACTTATCTCATGGCAGGGATAATAACAAAGGGTTCGGTAACGGTAAGGGGAATAGACTCTGGACTGATAGATGCCATACTGCTTAAGCTTGAAGAGGCGGGAGCGAAGATAGATATCATGCTTGACGAGGTCACAGCCGGATGTAAAGGGTCCCTTACAGGGATACCGGTAAAGACGATGCCGTATCCCGGATTCCCGACAGATACGCAGCCGCAGCTGATGGCAGCGCTCTCACTGGCTTCAGGTACGAGCGTCATACACGAGAGTGTCTTTGATTCAAGGCTGCTTCATATAAACGAATTTAAAAAGATGGGTGCAAAGATAGAGCTTCAGGATTCCACTGCGATCGTTACAGGAGTGGCCAAGCTGACAGGAACAGAAGTCCATGCGTCGAACCTGCGGGCGGGAGCGGCCCTCATCCTTATGGGACTGGCCGCTGAAGGAGTTACGGTAGTACACGATCTTTACCATGTGTGGAGAGGCTACGAGGGACTCACCGACAAACTGAGATCTCTCGGAGCGGACATAGAGCTTACGGCATGATCCTTGAGAGGGCGGTCTGATGGACGGAAGCAACGCTCAGCAAAATATTGAAGAAAAACTCAAACAGGTGACCACTTATGCCTTCGTTGGCGCCGCAGGTACCGGAAAGAGCCAAAGGGCCCAATCTGTGGCAGCTATTGTCGATGCTGACTTTATAATCGACGACGGACTGGTGATTTTCAAGGGAAGCATTGTATGCGGAAAGAGCGCAAAGTCGGAGAGGAATCAGATAAGCGCGATAAGAAGAGCTCTCTTCGAGTTCGACGATCACCGTAAAGAGGTCATGGATTTCTTTTCAAAGGCCGCGCCATGCTCTCTGATGATAATCGCGACCTCGGATGACATGGTCATGAGGATAGTCAAAAAATTGAAACTGCCTCTGCCCGAAAGAGTAATAAGGATCGAAGAGATAGCTGCCCCGGAGGAGATAAGCAAGGCACGCAGGGAACGATTCACAAAGGGAAAGCACGTCATACCGGTATCGCATGTCCTAGTGAGGAAGAACTTCGCCGGAAAGCTCGTCGGACAGCTGAGGGTCTTCTGGAAGTCGAAGGACAACCATGAAGGCGAAAAAACTATCGTGAGGCCCCCTTTCAGCTTCTACGGCGAGGTGCACATAGAGCCCGAGGCAATTGAAGAGCTGGTCACATTTATTGCCGGGAGGACCTCACAGGTCGCCAAAGTAGTTGAAGTCAGTGCAAGCCCGGAGAACGAAGAAAGCCTTTCAATAACGATCAAGATCGCGGCAAGCCTGGGTGAAAAGAATTTCATCTCGCTCGCAACTCTTGTTAAGGAGAGGACTGCTGTAAGCGTTAGGTATTTCACCGGGCTCAACGTCAAAAATGTCGATGTGATAATAACAGAGGTGATCATCTGATGGAACATCCGAAAAGGATCCCGAACCTCTCGCCCGAAGGAGAGGATAAAGCGCGGAAAGCCCTCTGGGAAAAGGCCAGGGAAACGGCGCTGTCATGCAGGGCCTGCCCCCTGTCTGCTGCCAGGACGAACGTCGTCTTCGGCGAAGGAAACGAACGGAGCAGGCTCATGTTCATCGGAGAAGGCCCGGGAGCGGATGAAGATGCTCAGGGGCTTCCCTTCGTCGGAAGGGCCGGACAGCTTTTGACCCAGATCCTCACTGCCGGAGGGATAGACAGAAAGGATGTCTACATCACCAACATAGTGAAGTGCAGGCCGCCCGAAAACAGGGTGCCCACCCCCGAGGAGACGATAGTCTGCGATCAGCATCTGCAGACACAGATCATGCTTATAGACCCCGCCCTTATAATCCTGCTTGGGAATACCCCTACAAGGTGGATACTCAAGACGAACGAGGGCATAACCAAAATCAGGGGCATGTGGTTCAACTGGAGGGGCATCGCAGTTATGCCCATGTTCCACCCAAGTTACCTTCTGAGGAACGCATCTTCCAAAGAGGGGAGCCCAAAACACCTCACGTGGATCGACATACAGGAAGTTAAAAGAGCTTGGGATATCGTCAGGGAGACAGGCAGCATAAGCCACATCAAATTCGGGTAGGAAAAGATGGAAGATAAAAGACTGGAGCACGTAGGGATAATAATGGACGGAAACCGCCGCTGGGCAAGATCCCGGGGACTTCCCGCGATACTTGGACACAGGGAGGGGGTAAAGGCCGTCGAGAGAACTCTCACAGCAGCGAAAGAGCTTGGAATACCCTGCGTATCCCTTTACGCCTTTTCAACTGAGAACTGGAAGAGGCCAAAAGCTGAAGTGCTGGGCCTTATGGGACTGCTCAAATACTACATGAAACTTAAGCTTGAAGAGCTCAACAGGGAAAATGCAAGGGTCAGGTTCGCGGGCAACCTCTCTGCCCTTTCTGAGGATATCAGGGAAATACTTTCGGATGCAGAAGAAAAGACGAGGAACAACGATTCGATGCAGCTGGTAGTATGCCTGAATTACGGCGGAAGACAGGAGATACTGGACGCCGTCAGCCGGATGATCGAAGAGGGGGTCTCGCAGCCCGTCACCGAAGAGGTCTTCCGCAAATATCTCTACCTGCCGGACATCCCGGACCCGGACCTCCTGATAAGGACCAGCGGAGAACTGAGGATGAGCAATTTCTGGCTTTGGCAGGGAAGCTACAGCGAATATTATTTTACTGATAAATTTTGGCCCGACTTCGGCAGACAGGATCTTGAAATGGCTGTAGCCGACTTCTACAGGAGGGAAAGAAGATATGGCAAATCATAATAATTTTCTGTCATCGATACCAGATCTGCCACTGAGAGCTTTCAGCAGCATCTTCATAGTACTTATAATACTGGGCGGGATAATAAAGGGCGGACATTTCTGGAACTCGGTGGTCTTTATAGTTGCCATGCTCTCGCTCTGGGAATTCTACAGGCTTCTTTCCACAAAGCATGACATTTCGCCCTGGCTGATAATGCTCTCGGGAGCCTTCATACTGATCGGAGCCTCTTCAGACATGAGCCTTACAGCTATACTATGCTCGATCTCTGCAATAGTCTTCGTTGCGCTTTTTCTTGAGGTGGTGCGGCGTCAGGTCAGCGGAGAGAGCTTTGCCCTTGAAAATATGGGAGCTACGATAGTCGGCATCGCATATGTAATCCTCCCCTGGTCCTTCATGATAATCATCCGATCCAGGGAGCTGGGATCGCTCTTTTTGATGACCCTCTTCTTTTGTACCTGGAGCTGCGACGTGGCGGCCTATATCGTAGGGAGCCGTCTCGGAAGAAATCTGCTCTGTGAGAGGATCAGCCCAAAAAAGACCTGGGAAGGGTTCTTCGGCGGAGCTGCCGCAAGCCTGGTATGCGGAGGATTTCTGGCCCTCATATTCTCATTCCCGCCCCTTCCCCTTCTTCTGATGGGACTCCTTTGCGGGATCGCGGGGCAGCTGGGCGATCTGGGAGAATCCGTTTTGAAGAGGGAAGCGAAGGTCAAAGACACAGGATCATTGATCCCCGGACACGGCGGACTTTTGGACAGGTTCGACAGTATCCTTGTCAACGGGACCCTGGCTTTCGTAATATTTGAACTGATAGGCTGAAACGGTGAGTAATTTACCAAAGATCAGAGTCGCTGTCATAGGTGCGACGGGGAGCGTAGGCGGGGCAGTTTTAGATATTTGCGGACGTTTCCCGGAGCGATTTGAGATAGTAGCTTTAGCTGCAAAAAGCAATGAAGCAAAGCTGACAGAACTTGCTTCGGTCCACAAGGCCAGGACTCTTTGCCTCACTGAACCGCATGCGGCCGCCTTCAAAGCTGACGGATACAATTGCCTCACCGGCATTGACGCGCTTTCCCTTATTGCATCGGATCCCGACATAGACCACGTCGTATTCGCATCATCCGGAGTGACTGCGATAAAGGCCCTTCAGACCGCTCTCAGAGAGGACAAGGATGTTTCGCTGGCAAACAAGGAGAGCATCGTCGTCGCAGGTCCGTGGGTAATGCCGCTTATTAAGCGGAAAGACCAGCTGAGACCTGTGGACAGCGAACACAGCGCTGTCTGGCAGTGCCTCAGGGAAGACAAGAAGACTGAAATAAAAAAGATATGGCTTACCGCATCCGGAGGCCCTTTCAGGAACCACACCAGAGAGATGCTTGAAAAAGTAACGCCTGAGGAGACTCTTTCACACCCTGTCTGGAAAATGGGCCCGAAAATCACGGTCGACAGTGCTACGCTTATGAACAAAGGCATCGAGTGCATCGAAGCCATGCAGCTTTTCGGCCTTCCTGCAGAAAAGGTCAGCGCGCTCATACATCCCAGATCACAGGTACACGGCGTGGTCCTCTTCTTTGACGGAACGATGAAAATGCTCCTTTCCCCGCCCGACATGCGCCTCCCGGCAGCCGCCGCTTTGGCATGGCCGGAGAGGCTTGACCTTGTCGGTTCTGGGCTAAGCGCCATTGAACCTGAAATGTTTGATCTCACCTTTAGGGAAATTGACGGTTCCATTTTCCCATGTTTTGGTATAGCCTGCAAAGCAGGGGAAATGGGCGGAGCATATCCCTCTCTCCTTGTTGGAGCTGACGAAGCAGCGGTCAGGGCATTCCTTGAGGGGATCATCCCGTTTAATGCTATACCGAAAATCATAGAAGAAACACTCTCCGGATCCAAGTCAAGTTCTCCCGCATCGCTCGATGAGGCTGTCAGCTTGGTCAGCGAAGGAGAAAAAACGGCGTGGAGGCTCTGTAAAAACTGGAGGAATGTAAATTGATAAGTCTTCTTTCTTTTCTGATCGTTATTTCCATCTGCGTCATATCCCACGAGGGTGGGCATTACATTTCTGCCCGTTGGAGGGGCGTGCTTATACATGAATTTTCTTTCGGCATGGGACCATCGCTCTGGAGCAGGCAAAAGGGCGAAACACTGTGGTCACTGAGGGCTTTTCCAATAGGCGGATTCGTCAAGCTTGAGGGGGAGGACTCTTCGGAAGAAGATCCAAAGCCTGAAGGTTACGACCCTGCCCGCTCACTCTCATCAAAAAAACCATGGGAGAGACTCCTGGTGCTCGCCTCCGGTGCGACCGTAAACCTTATACTGGCATGGCTTCTCACTGCCGCCCTTCTTGCCGGACACGGGATAATGGATCTTGACAGGCCTCTAGTAGGGAAAGTAATGGAAGGCACACCAGCCTTTTCTGCCGGGATACAGCCAGGGGACGTTATAAAATCTATAAACGGCAAAGAGCTGAACAAATGGTCTGATATCAGGGAAACTATACAGGACAAGGATGTGACCGACGACCTTTTCCAAATAACGCTCCAGAGGGGCGGCGGAATGATCGGCGTTGATGTCGACATCCCCGCCGATCCGGCTCATGGAGGCCGTCTTCTTGGTGTCCAGCCTGGAAGAATAACATATCCCATACATACCGCGCTCCGAAAAAGCCTTGGGTATTCCTGGGACATGGGCGTAGAGATACTCAAAGGCCTCTGGATGGTGCTTACAAGAAAAGTTCAGTCTGATGTTGTCGGTCCCGTAGGCATAGCAGTGATGGCCGGTGATGCCCTCAAGCAGGGGATATGGTCCTTTATCGCATTCCTGGGAGTGATAAACCTGCACCTGGGGCTGCTGAACCTTCTGCCTTTCCCTGCCCTCGACGGGGGGAGGATAATTTTCATACTTGCAGAGATGGCAACAGGAAAGAAAGTCCCGGAAAAATGGGAGGCGCTGATCCACTATGGCGGGTTCATGATCCTCATCTCCCTCATCATACTGGTCACCGGAAAAGACATCATCAGGCTCTTTTTCAGGTAGAGAGGCGGCAGAGACCTATGGGAAGCAGGGAAAGTGTTGAGATCAAAGGACTTTCAATAGGCGGCAATTCACCCGTGCGCGTCGAGAGCATGATCAAGACACCGCTTTCCGACACAGACGGCTGTGCTGATGAGTGCGCGGCGCTGGCGAGTGAAGGATGCGAGCTTATAAGGGTATCGCTGCCCGAGCTCGGCCTTGCACCAAACATGAAGGCCCTGAATGAAAGATCGCCTGTGCCGCTGATGGCTGATATCCATTTCAACCACAGGCTCGCCATAGCCGCCCTCGGATCAGGCTGCGCCTCCATCCGGATAAATCCGGGAAACATGAGCGACAAAAAGGGAATTGAAGATGTTATCCGCCTGGCACATGAGATGAGTGCCGTGATCAGGATAGGAGCAAACGGAGGATCCATCAGCGGGGCACAGCTGGAACACGCCAAAGGCGACAGGGCTGCTGCCCTCGCTTACGCAGTAGAAGAACAGGTCAGGATACTTCTCGATAACTCTTTTGAAAATATTATCATCTCCGCAAAATCAAGCTCGGTAACGGAAACAGTGCGGGCAAACTCCATCCTTTCACAGAAATTTCCCTTCCCGCTGCATATCGGCATTACAGAGGCCGGAAGCGGAACTTCGGGAATAGTAAAAGGTGCGGCCGGGATATCCCTGATGCTTGCTCAGGGGATCGGTGACACCATCAGGGTAAGTCTGACAGGTCCCTCTATAGATGAGGTCAGGGTGGGCTACAGCATACTCCGCGCGCTCGAGATCAGGCAGAAAGGCTGCAGCATCATCAGCTGTCCTACCTGCGGACGCAGAAGGATGGACGTCGTGCGGCTTGTCGAGGAAGTCACCTCACTTCTGCCCGAAGACATAAAGGACGGAACTACGATAGCTGTCATGGGGTGCGAGGTCAACGGCCCCAGAGAGGCTGCGGGAGCCGATCTCGGCATAGCGGGGACTCCCGATGGATTCGTACTTTTCAGAAAAGGAGTGCCGGTCTGCAATGATACTGCCGAAAACCTTAAGAAACGCCTTATCGAAGAGATCGGACGCCTCTGATCGCTTATATGCAGAACTTTGATCATCATTACAATAATTTGAACTTGCCACCCCTTTAAGTTGATTTTTGTTTGTGATATAATTTTTTAGCGGAGAATACGTTCTTTACAGCCATTCCTATTTTGCATCATATATTTACCCAATACCCGATTACAGCCATATTTTTTTAAGTTAAGCGACATTGCTTCAATTTATAAAAATTTATTGGGGGGTGTAATAATGTGCCAAGATAAACCATTCTGTGTTTTTTCTGAAACCGGACCGCTTAAACAGGTAATGCTCCATCGGCCCGGAAATGAACTCAACAGGCTTACCATCAATAATATGAGTGACCTGCTCTTCGATGATCTGATATGGCTTGAGCAGGCCCAGCGGGAACACGACGACTTTGCCGACATACTCCGACGAGAAGGATGCGAAGTACTGTATTTCAGCGAATGTCTGGCTGATGTCCTCGAAGACAAGGAAGTAAGGGAATCACTGATCAAATCAGTTTTTATGCTTGAATGTCTGGACCGGCACCTTTCAGAAGGGCTAACCGAAATCTTTATGGATCTCCCCTCCGCAGAACTCTCATCTCACCTCATAAGCGGCTACAGCAAAGAAGAGGCTTCGAAATTATTCAAATCATCCTTAAGTCTTATTTCTAAAGTTGAAAACGGAGGGGATTTCGTGATCCACCCCATCCCCAATCTTTATTTCCAGAGAGACCCCGCGATCACCGTCGGATGCGGCATAGTCATCGGGCAGATGACCTACGAAGTGAGAAGGAGAGAACCTCTCTACTGGAAATACATAACCAACAACCATCCAAGATTCAAGGGAGTCAATGTCATTTTTGGCGATGCTCCCGATGAGATATGGCCTCATAAAGTCGAGGGAGGGGATCTTCTTGTCCTTTCTGATCATGCAATGGCAATTGGCGTCAGCCAGAGGACGGCTCCTACGACTGTTCAGCGCATAGGAAAAAAACTGGCGCTGAACACCCCGATAAGAAAAATATTTGCCTTCGAGATACCGAGGGAACGTTACTGCATGCATCTTGACACTGTTTTTACTATGGTCGATAAGGACGCTTTCACTATCTTCCCGACCGTGATCAAGGTGCTCAAGGTATGGGAGATGGATTACGACGACAGCGGGACACTCATGTCGGTCAGGCAGGCTCACCATTGGAAAGAGGCGATCGCGGCAGAACTTGGCTTCGACAGGATCAGGGTCATCGAAATGAAGGGCAGGGATCAGGCCGAGACAGACAGGGAACAATGGCACGACGGCTGCAACACGCTGGCAGTCGCTCCGGGCAAGGTGGTCACTTACAACAGAAACCTTATGTCTAACAGACTGCTGAGGGACAACGGCATCGAAGTGCTCGAACTTAACGGACCTGAACTCGGAAGGGGCAGGGGAGGGCCAAGATGCATGACGATGCCTCTCAACAGAGGCCCGGTAAAATAGCTGATTTATTTACGAGCAAACAGAGTTATATTTTCCGCTAATATTTAACTAAAATTCAAGGAGGAGTTTTCATGGCCATCAATCTTCGCAACAGACATCTGCTTTCACTCAAGCACCACACTCCGCAGGAGATAGAGTATCTTCTGGATCTGTCAGCGGACCTCAAAAATAAAAAACGCGCGGGAATCAAAGGCGATCTGCTTGCCGGCAAGAGCGTCGCGCTGATATTTGAAAAGCCCTCCACCCGTACACGCTGTGCCTTCACCGTCGCGGCCATAGATGAGGGAGGACACCCCGAATACCTGGGCAAGAACGATATTCAGCTCGGACACAAGGAAGATGTTGCCGACACCGCGAGGGTACTCGGCCGCATGTTCGACGGGATAGAATTCCGCGGATTCAGCCAGAAGGTAGTCGAAGACCTTGCCAAGTATTCAGGCGTTCCCGTATGGAACGGACTTACAGATGACTACCATCCTACACAGATCCTTGCAGATTTCCTGACTGTACGTGAAAATTTTGGCAGGCTGAAGGGGATCAAATTTGTCTATGTCGGTGACGGACGCAATAATATGGCCAACTCCCTTATGATCGGTGCCGCAAAAATGGGGATGCATTTTGTGATCGGTGCCCCTGAGTCACTCTTCCCGGATCCGGCGCTTGTAGAAGAGTGCGAAAAGATGGCAGCGGACTGCGAGTCGGGAGCAACGATAGAGATCACCGACGACCCCAAGGCAGCAGTAAAGGGCGCGGATGTCATCTACACCGACGTATGGGCCTCAATGGGCGAGGAAGCAAAGCTCGCGGAGAGAAAGGCCATCCTGCAGCCATATCAGGTCAATATGGACCTGATCAGGGCAACCGGCAACGATGATGTAATATTCCTGCACTGCCTCCCAGCAGTAAAAGGATATGAGGTGACTGAGGAGGTCTTCGAATCACGCCACGGCAGGCAGTTCGATGAAGCTGAGAACCGCATGCACACCATCAAGGCAGTAATGGTCGCCAGCATAGGCAACCTGTAGTCCTTACTGATTTCCGGAACATCAGGCGGAGATCCGGATCCTTTCGGGTCTCCGCTTATTTCTGCCCATTTTGCATTTAGACCTTGATGCATACTTTATGTTAGAATATAACGCGTCATAATGAACATCCCAAATAACAAAGCGAGGCGTTGCCGCTTGTCTATCTACAGAGACACGACCAAAATTGCAGACTATCTTACCGGGTGGATAAAAGAGCACATTGAAACAGCAGGGGCAAAAGGTGCTGTGCTGGGCATCAGCGGAGGGATAGATTCCGCTGTCCTGACCGGACTTTTATGCCGTTCGATAGGCAAGGACAGAGTGATGGGCGTTATTATGCCCTGCCACAGCCAGCCCGTTGATGAGGAATACGCTCTTGAGCTGGCCGCGGCATTCGGCATTAAAACATATAAAGCGGACCTGACAGAGGCCTACGACCGCCTGGTCTCTTCCATAACGGCCAACGGCCTTGAACTTTGCACACTCCCCGCAGCAAACATAAAGCCAAGGCTGAGGATGACCACGCTATATGCGATCGGGCAGCAGCACGGGTATCTGGTATGCGGCGGCGGCAACAGAGATGAGATAATGTACGGATATTTCACCAAGTACGGTGACTCCGGGGTCGATCTCCTGCCTATGTCCGATCTCCTGAAAGGGGAGGTAAAGGCCCTCGCGCTGCACCTGGGGGTCCCTCCGGACATAATCAAAAGGCCTCCGACCGCAGGGCTCTGGGAGGGGCAGACTGACGAGTGCGAGATGGGCGTCACTTATGAACAGCTGGACAATTATCTGGCAACTGGAGTTGCCGAAGATAAAGTAAGAGAAAAAATAGAAAACGCCATGGCAAGGTCGGAACATAAGAGAAAATTCGCGCCTATGGCCAGGATACCGAAGGATATATGAACGATCGCCCCTTTCCGATCAAGGGAGCTTAAAAAGTTGATCATGAGGTGAGTCTTTTGTCAGGACATTCAAAATGGGCAAACATAAAGCATCGCAAAGCAGCACAGGATTCAAAGAAAGGCGTGGCTTTCCAGAAACTGGTCAAAAATGTCATTGCAGCGGCAAAGGCCGGAGGCGGTGACCCTAACTCAAACTTCAGGCTTAAGGTCGCCATAGACAGAGCCAGGGCAGGCAATGTGCCTGTCGACAACATCGAAAGAGGGATCAAAAGGGGCACAGGAGAACTTGACGGAGTGATATTCGAAGAGATCCTTTACGAGGGATACGGACCAAACGGAGTCGCCGTCATGGTCCAGGCCCTGACGGACAACCGGAACAGGACAGCCCCCGAAATGCGCTCGCTCTTTACCAAGACAGGCGGCTCGATCGGTGAACTGGGATGCGTCGCATGGAACTTCGACAGAAAAGGGATCATTGGCGTCACCGGCGACGGGATCGACGAAGAAGAGATAATGATGGCCGCGATCGAGGCCGGAGCTGATGACGTGACCGCCGAAGATGAGGGATATGAGATCACATGCGACCCTTCGGTCCTCTCGGATGTTGCAGAGGCGCTCAAAAACGCAGGGTACAACGTTGAATCAATAGAGGTCGAGATGGTTCCGAAGAACACAGTCTCGGTGACCAACAAGGCTGATGCGGCAAAACTCCTCTCTTTGGTAGAGCGTTTCGAGGAGCACGACGACGTTCAGGCGGTCTACGCCAACTTCGACATCCCGGACGAGATCCTTGCTGAGATCGACGGCTGAAAACAGAGAACCTAATGGTGTGAGAGCCCTGGGCATAGATCCGGGGCTCGGCACTATGGGGTACGGGATAGTCTCGCAGTTTGGCGACAGACTTGTGTGCGAATGCTACGGGGTCGTCAGGACCCCATCTTCGCTGTCGCTTACCAAGAGGCTTTCGCTGCTTTACGATGAGCTGAAGGATAGGGCGGGGGAGTATCCTCCTGACATAATAGCTGTAGAAAAGCTTTTCTTCGGAAGAAACATAACAACGGCGGAGATGGTTTGGCAGGCAAGGGGAGTTATTCTCCTCTTTGCCGCACAGATGGGTCTTGAACCCTACGAACTCAAGCCGTCGGAGGTCAAGCTGGCTGTCTGCGGATACGGAGCCGCGGAGAAGGGACAGGTCCAGGGCATGGTCGCGAACCTGCTGGGGCTTGAGAAAAACCCGAGCCCGGACGACGCAGCTGACGCCCTGGCCATAGCCATAGCGGGTCTTTCAATGTCATCTTTCGACAGAAATATACTGAAGGGATACTGAAAAATGATCAATACGCTTCGAGGCAAAGTACTTTCGATCGGGGAAGAAAGCATTACCCTCGAGATCGCGGGATTCGGACTTGAGGTCTTCCCGACAAGATCCCTGATCTCACAGGCGGAACTGTCAGAAGAGCTTTTCTGTTACGCTTACATGCAGGTAAGTGATGCGGGAGTAAGTCTTTTCGCTTTTTCGGACGAACGGGAACGGCTTCTCTTCCTTGAACTGCTCCAGGTCAAAACAGTCGGAGGAAAGCTTGCCGTGACCCTGATGCGCCATCTTGATACCGACCAGATACTGAAGGCGATCGCTTCGGGCAGCAGCGCGATGCTCACCGTTCCAGGACTTGGCGCCAAGAGAGCGGAACGGATCTGCTTCGAACTGAAGAACAAAATAGCCAAGAAATTCAGCGAGATAAAGGGTTTTGGTGAACAGGGCCTGAAAGACCACACTTCAGACAGCTTCGTATTGGAAGCCCTTACGGGACTGGGGTTCACACAGGGGGAGGCCGTTCGTGCGATATCAAGGTCACGGGCCGAAGCAGGACCCGATGCTTCCTGGACAGAAGAGGAACTGCTGAAAACATCGCTTAGCCTGCTTCGAAGGAACTGAAGAAGAATATGGTGAGGGCATAAAATGACTGACAACGGCGACAAACTCATTGAAAAGATCAGGAACGACAAAGAGGACGAGATATTTACGCTCCGTCCACAGGCTCTTGATGAATTTATCGGGCAGGGGGTTCTCAAAGACAAGCTGACGATCTTCATGACCGCCTCGCTTCAGAGGTCCGAACCGCTTGACCACACCCTCTTTTACGGACCTCCAGGCCTCGGAAAGACAACTCTTGCCGGGATAATAGCGAAAGAGATGAAGGGAAACCTGCGCGTAACGACGGGACCTGCGCTTGAAAGGGCGGGAGACCTTGCGGCGATACTTTCCAACATACAGCCAAACGACGTACTCTTCATTGATGAGATACACAGGATGTCAGCACACATTGAAGAGATACTCTATCCTGCAATGGAAGATTTTTCTCTCTCAATAATAGTGGGGAAGGGCCCGCTCGCAAGAAGCATAAGGCTTTCGCTTCCAAAGTTCACGCTGATAGGCGCAACAACACGACTGGGACTTCTTACTTCCCCGCTCCGCGCAAGGTTCGGCATCGTCGAACAGCTCCACCTCTATTCCCCTGACGAACTCACGGCTATAGTCAAACGGGGAGCGGAAGTGCTGGGAGTAAGAGTTTCGGATGATGCCGCCGTCGAGATCGGGCTCCGTTCACGCGGGACTCCGAGAGTCGCACTGCGGCTGCTGAAAAGGGTCAGGGACGTGGCGGAGGTCAAGAAGGCCCAAATTGTTGAAAGGGATCTTTCAAAATATGCGCTTGACATGCTCGGAGTGGACTCGGAGGGGCTTGACGAGGGCGACAGGAAATTCCTGATGGCGCTTGTCGAACTCTTCGACGGCGGACCTGTGGGCCTTTCGACCCTTGCTGCCGCACTCAACGAGGATACTCAGACGATAGAGGACATTTATGAACCCTACCTGATACAGAAAGGGCTTCTTGAGAGGACACCGCGCGGAAGGAAGGCCACAAGGAACACATGGGACTATCTGGGCCTTCCCGTATCGCCCCGTTTTGTCCAGTATCAGCAGATGCAGCTTCTGTCAGAGGAAGATACTGAATGCAGCAAATAGGCAAAATGCTTATCTTTGCAGGCCTTCTGACGGCCGCCGCAGGCTTTGTCCTACTCCTGGCAGGCCGTTTCAATCTTCCTTTTGGAAATCTCCCGGGAGACATCACATACCAGAAAAAAAACCTGACAGTATTCGCGCCATTTGGCACGATGCTCCTTATAAGCCTGATACTAACCATAATATTCAATATTTTTTCAAGGTGGAAACATTGAAAAAACCGCCCTTATTTTTTATTTGTCTTTTGTCTCTCCTTTTTTTGCCTTCTGAAGCTTATCCGGTCATAAAAGAGGTTTCGGTCCTCCTTGACAATGGGATCTTACAGGGAAGCATTTCCGGTACAGGAATGAGACTGAGCGGTGCCGACGGAAAAGAGGCCGTTCTTTCGGGAACTCACAATATTGAGAAAAGGACCGGCACCGAGATCTCGGCAGGGGGGCACACTTTCAGAATGCCGCTAAAAATATCCTCAGATGGCCCGATGAAGTACAACGGCACACCTTACAACGGCACTTTCATCTTCAAAAACTCAGCCAATGGGTTCAAGGTCTCTAATCTCATAGATATTGAAAATTACCTGCGGGGGGTGATCAAGGCAGAAATGGATCCCAGTTGGCCCTTCGAAGCACTCAAGGCACAGGTGATCCTGGCACGTACCTTCGCCGTCGTGTCGGGCGGCAAGCACGGCGATGACGACCTGTGCGACAGTTGGCACTGCCAGGTCTACAAAGGAATATCAGCACACGACAATATTGCTGACAGGGCTGTACATGAGACCTCCGGCCTGATCTTAAGGTGGAAGGGAACTCCGGCAAGCGTCTACTACCACTCTGACAGCGGGGGGATGGTCACATCCCCGGCCAACGTATGGGGCGGAGACACCCCCTATCTGAAACCCAAAACCGAGCCCTTCGCATATTCCGGACGCAATACCACATGGGAAGTTGCTCTTTCGCTCTCGGCCGTCCGCTCGAAACTTGAAGCAGGCGGGATCAATGTCGGGGACCTTATATCCGTCACTCCGCTGAAAAGGGATGAGACAGGCAGGATATTAAGTATGGAGGTAAGGGGCAGCTCAGGCACAAAAGTTATCTCAGGATACAAATTCAGAAATATCATGGGAGCCGGGACGGTAAAGAGCACACTTTTCGAATTTGGCTCAAGATCGCCTTACATAAATGAACAACGCGGTTCTTTCCCCTCAGCCCCTGCGGCTTCAAAGCCTTTAAACAGGACAAAACCTGCCGAGGCTTCAGAAAAGATAGATCTTTCAGAAATGCCCGATGACAAGGAAGAAAAGATAATATGGCTGACAAAGAAAAGGGTCTTTACGACCCTGGAACTCATGGAGATACTCTCCAGGCCCGACGACATCGACTCATACATAGAGAAGGGGATAGCTCGTGCGGAGGGGCGTCTGCCGATGCCGGACCTTCCTGCCGAGACCTCCGGAGACGACGGCGGGGCCGGACATGAAGCCCTTCAGGTGCCTGAGATCCGCTATGTCCCAAGGCTTTCGATGGCTCCGGCGACAGGCCTGACCGTAAAAATATTCGGAAGGGGATCGGGACACGGTGTCGGGCTTTCGCAGATCGGCGCGAAAACGATGGCAGAGAAGGGCTGGACTTACGCCCAGATACTCGACTATTATTTTCCGGGCACAACAATAGGACAGTGAGGACGGATATTTTGGATAACACAGGACATGATTTTTCAAAAACTTCAACATTTGATTACTATCTTCCCAAAGAACTGATCGCGCAGGATCCCGTCGAGCCCAGAGACTCATCAAGGCTGCTGGTCCTCCATAAGGACTCCGGGACAAGAGAACACAAAATATTCAGGGACATAAAGGATCACCTCAGGGAAGGCGATCTGCTTGTTCTCAACGACACCAGAGTCCTTCCCGCACGCGTCACAGGGATCAAAAAAAACGGCAATGCGGAAGTTGAGATCTTTTTCCTCTCTCCGGCAGCCGGACCCAATAAGTGGACAGCTCTTGTAAGACCGGGCAGGAAGCTTAAAGAGGGAGCTTCTGTACTGTTGGGAGACGATGTGGAGATCACCGTCGGCGAAAGACTTGAAGACGGGGTAAGGAATATTTATTTCTCAGCTTCTGCCGATCCTTTCTCGATCATACATAAATTCGGCATGACCCCACTGCCTCACTACATTACCGAGACTCATGCCGAACCTGAGCGCTACCAGACGGTATATTCCAGACCGGAAAAAGAAAACTCGGTCGCCTCTCCCACAGCGGGGCTTCATTTCACAGATAAGCTGCTGAGAGAGATCAGGGCAATGGGCGTAGACGAAACCTTTGTTACGCTGCAGGTGGGGCTTGGCACATTCAGGCCGGTTAAAACAGACGATATTTCTGAACATATAATGCACAGTGAATTCTGTGAGGTCCCGGAGAGCACGGCGATCAAGATAAGAGAGACAAAAATCAGGGGAGGCAGGGTAATAGCTGTCGGGACCACCGTCGTAAGGACCCTTGAATCCTTTGTCATGCACTACGGTGAAGTAAGGCCCGGAACGATCGACACAAGGCTGTTCATAAGGCCGGGGTTCGGTTTCAGGGTCGTAGATGCCCTGATAACCAACTATCACCTGCCCAAAAGCACTCTCCTGATGCTTGTATCAGCATTTGCGGGCTACGACAGGATCATGGAGGCATATAGGGAGGCTGTCGAGATGAAATACAGGTTCTTCTCCTTCGGAGATTCGATGTTCATCTGCTGAAAGTGCCTGTTGGTCACAAAATCGAGAAAGAGTCAGGCCGTTGAAGCAGACCTGACTCTTTTCTGATATCCGGGGTATTTGTTTAAGCTACCCGCTCAGCCAGTTTGTGCACTTCCAATACAGAGGTGCTTCCCACATGGTAGGCAAGTGTGGTAGGCGTCTCCCCGTCAAGGACGAGGAAGTCGGCCTGTTTTCCGGGCTCCAGGCTTCCGACCTTGTGCTGCCTGTTGACCGCATATGCTGCGTTGAGTGTCGATGCCGAAAGCGCTTCTTCGATCGTCATGTTCATGTTCATAACACCAAGACCGAATATGAAGGGGACCGACTCGCAGAAGCACGATCCAGGGTTGCAGTCCGTAGCGAGCGCAACGGGAACTTCCCAGTCGATCATCTCCCTGCCTTTGGCATAGGGCTTTTTGAGGCTGTAAGCTGTTGCCGGAAGAAGGACCGCGATCGATCCTGCCCTTCCCATCGCACGAAGGTTTTCCTCGCTCGCAGCGAGAAGATGCTCCGCCGACCTGACTCCGAGCTCCGCGGCAAGACCCGCTCCGCCAAGGTCATGGACTTCGTCCGCATGGATCTTCATCTCGAAGCCGATCGCCTTTGCCGCCTTGAGTATCTTTCTGCTCTGGACGACCGAGAAGACGCCTTCCTCGCAGAATATGTCGCAGAACTCAGCGATCCCCTGCTCTTTGACCTTGGGCAGCATCTCGTTGATAACAAGGTCAACGAAATCGTCCGGCCTCTCTTTGTATTCGGCGGGCACGGCATGCGCGCCCATGAACGTCGGAACTACGTCAAGCGGGGTCTCCCTTGATATCCTGCTTATGACAGAGAGCATCTTCATCTCCAGCTCAAGATCGAGTCCGTAGCCGCTCTTTATCTCGATCGTCGTCGTTCCCTTGGCAAGGGCCGACATGGCAAGCTTCTTTGTAGCGGAGAAGAGTTCTTCTTCTGTCACTGACCTCACAGACTTTACCGAAGAGAGGATCCCCCCTCCGCGCTTGAGTATCTCAAGATAGGGGAGTCCATCCAGCCTCATCTTGAACTCGTCTTCGCGTCTCTTTGCGAAACAGAGATGGGTGTGCGGATCCACAAATCCCGGGATCACACAAGCCCCTCCCATATCCCTCTCCTCGTTAACGGCGGCGGAAGAGATGCCGTTCAGGACCTCGCCTTCGTCGCCTATCTTCTCTATCAGTCCGTTGACGGCAAGGATGGCTCCCTTACTGTACTCCCTGATCTTTCCCTGTTCTTTGCCCTTCAGGGGGTGTCCGGAGTCCAGGGGGGTAAATATCCTGGCGTTTCTGTACAGTTTTACGGTCATTCCGCCCTCTCTCCCATCAGTTCCAGAAGCTGAAGCTCCAGCACTTGTGCGGGGTCGAAGTCGTTGATCTGCATATAGTACGCAGCGCTTTCAAGTATCGCGTTGACGGGGATCATGCCGTAGACTTCAGTTTCTATGACCTGAACTCCCCATCTTTTAGCTTCCATCCTTATCATTTCAAGGACCCTGTAGAGCGAGTTCTTCTCGTAATCCACCAGGTTCATGCTTACCTGTGTGATGCCGCGCTCTTCAAGGGCAAGACCTATCCCCTTGACGTGGCAGAAGCCGCCCGAAGATGCCCTGACCGTGTTTGCGATCTTCTTTGCGATCTCAACATCGGCCGTGTCAAGGTTTACGTTGAATGCCACAAGGAACTTGCGCGCGCCGATAACAGTGGCTCCAGCCGTGGGGTGGAGTCCGGGACCTCCCACATCGGGCATCCTTTCCTCTTTAGTCTTCGCCTCTTCCTTCAGGACTTCATACTGACCCTTGCGAATGACCTCAAGGCGCTTCCTTTCGGGCCTCTTTGCGGCGTCTTCATAGAAATAGACCGGGATGCCGCATTCTTTGAAATAACGTTCGCCGAAGCTGTGGGCAAGCCCTATGCACTCTTCCATCGTGATCCCCTTTATAGGGGTAAAGGGGACTACGTCGACAGCTCCTATCCTCGGGTGTCCGCCCTGATGCGAATTCATGTCTATGTTCGCGAGGGCGACCTTTGCGGCTTCGATCAGCGCATCCTGGATCGGCGCAGGGGCTCCGACAAGGCTTATGACCAGCCTGTTGTGGTCTTCATCAGCTCTGTGGTCAAGAAGGTAGACCCCCCTTTTGTCCTTAAAACAGTCAACTATCTTTTCGATAACTTCCGGGCGCCTTCCTTCGCTGAAGTTCGGCACACATTCGATCAGCTGCATTGCCATTATTATTCCTCCCTGTATATGTTTAACTTATTTGACTACTTGAGTTCCCCGATCTCTTTCTCAACTGCATCAATTATAGTGCCATTGCTTACGAGTTCAAGGGATTTCAGCATCAGGGGCTGCATGTACTGGTCCTTTGCATAGAAGGGGACCTCCCTGCGGAACGCTTTGTAAGCCGCAGAAGTCCCGCGTCCGGGCTTGAGCGGAGCTCTGAAGTCAATGCCCTGAGCAGCGTTGAGCATCTCTATTGAGATGACCCTTTTTGTGTTGTTGAGCATAGTCAGCGCCTTCCTTGAGCTGTAGCCGCCCATGGAGACGTGGTCTTCCTGCCCGGCTGATGTCGGGATGGAGTCAACGCATGAGGGATGGGCAAGCACCTTGTTCTCAGAGACTATCGCGGCGGCCGTGTACTGCGGGATCATAAAACCGCTGTTGACTCCGCTTTCGGCAACCAGGAAGGGAGGCAGGTCTGAGAGCTTGTGGTCCACAAGCCTCGCAACGCGCCTTTCGGAGATGTTTGCTATCTCAGCTACCGCTATTCCGAAGAAATCCATCGCCATTGCGATGGGCTGACCGTGGAAATTGCCTCCGCTTATCGCTTCGCCGTCCTGGTGGAAAATGATCGGGTTGTCCGTTACCGAGTTGATCTCTATGTTGATCACGCTTTCAACGTATGAGACCGCATCCCGGCTTGCCCCGTGCACCTGAGGGAGGCAGCGGAGCGAGTATGCGTCCTGTACCCGGTCCTTCTTGTATGTCTCGACTATCTCGCTGCCCTCTATCAGCCTTCTCATGTTTTCCGCCACGATGCTCTGTCCGGCCTGCGGACGGAGGTCATGCGTACGCTTGTCAAATGCGTAGGGTACGGCATGGAGAGCCTCGGCAGACAGCGCCGCCGCGATGTCCGCGTTCTTCAGAAGTTTTTTCGCGTCATAGAGGCAGAGTGCGGCTATGCCCGTCATGACCGTTGTGCCGTTGTTGAGGGCAAGCCCCTCCTTGGGCATGAGGTCGACAGGCTTGAGTCCGGTAATGCTCAGCGCCTCATGGGTAGGCATCTTTTTGCCCTTGTAGACTACGTCGCCGAGACCGATCAGCGTTATGGCAAGATGTGAAAGAGGGCAGAGGTCTCCGCTTGCGCCCACAGATCCCTGACGCGGGATCACCGGATGGATGCCGAGGTTGAGGTAATTGAGAAGCTGGGTGAGGGTATTGAGGCTTATCCCTGAATATCCCCTCGTGAGAGTATTGATCCTAAGAAGCATTATCGCACGGACATAGTCCTCCGGCAGAGCCTCGCCGAATCCGCAGGCATGGCTCATCAGCAGGTTTTCCTGAAGCTGGCGGCTCTGATCCCTGGGGATCACCACCGACGCAAGGTCTCCGAAGCCAGTTGTGACTCCGTATACAACGCGTCCTTCGTTGACCCATTCCTTGACCGAGTCGGCGCATTCTGTTATGACTTTCTCTGCACTGGGGTCTATCCCGACCCTGTAACCATTCCTTGCAACGTTGACGATATCGCGAATGGTAAGAGATTTCCCATCAAGAACTACCGGATTTGAGCTCATCTCAAAAATCCCCCTTTTGTTGTTTTAATGCTGTTATCTGAGAACTGCGGTGCTATAATCATGCTATTAAGATGAAACATTTTCCTGCTAGATATTTATCATATTTCACAACTTTAATACTTTCCAATCCTAAATCTTTGCGTTACAATTAGTATAGTCAGATATTTTTCTTAGTCAAGGAAAATATCAAATAAGAATTATAAAAAAATAAGAAACGGAGTTGACCAAACATGTTTGATCCTAAGACAGGAAAAGCACTTGAGATAGCTCTCGAATTTCCGGAAGGACTTCCGTCCGGGGCAGCATTCGAACCGGGGATCAGAAGGGCGCCCAACAGGGGACAGGTACTGAACGAAAAAGAGACGGTACTGGCACTTAAGAATGCGCTCCGCTACATTCCCGAGAAATATCATAAAGAGATAGCGCCTGAGTTCCTTCAGGAATACCGCGAACACGGACGCATATACGGCTATCGTTTCAGGCCGCAGGGGCGGCTCTTCGGCAAGCCCATCGATGAGTACAGGGGCAAATGCACTGAAGGAAAGGCCTTCCAGGTCATGATCGACAACAACCTCGATTTTGACGTGGCACTTTACCCTTACGAACTGGTCACATACGGAGAGACCGGACAGGTATGCCAGAACTGGATGCAGTACAGACTGATAAAAAAGTATCTTGAGATCCTGACGGCTGACCAGACGCTCGTAGTACAGTCCGGACATCCTCTCGGACTTTTCAGGTCAGATCCCTCCGCGCCGCGGGTGATCCTTACGAACGGCCTGATGGTGGGCATGTTTGACAACCCCAAAGACTTCACACGGGCAGCCGCGCTGGGTGTTGCAAACTACGGACAGATGACCGCGGGCGGATGGATGTACATCGGGCCGCAGGGGATCGTCCACGGCACATACAATACACTGCTTAACGCAGGAAGAAGCAAGTTCCACCTGCCGGAAGGCAAGGGGCTTGCGGGCCATCTTTTTGTTTCCTCAGGACTTGGCGGCATGAGCGGAGCTCAGCCCAAGGCTGCCGAGATAGCAGGCGCTGCGTCAATAATCGCCGAGGTAGACCCATCGCGCATAGAAACAAGGCACAGCCAGGGATGGGTAAGCAAAAAAACCGCCGATCTTCCTGAGGCTTTCAGGTGGGCAAAGGAGGCCATGGATGCAGGCGAACCTCTTTCCATAGCCTATGAAGGCAATATCGTAGACCTTCTGCAGTACGCTCTCGACAAGAGCATAAACATCGAACTGCTCTCAGACCAGACATCATGCCATGCCGTCTACGACGGCGGCTACTGCCCGCAGGGCATCTCCTTCGAAGAGAGGACCAGACTCCTCACAGAGGATAAGGAAGAGTTCTGCAGGCTGGTGGACAAAACGCTCAGAAAACACTACGAGCTTATAAAGGCGCTGACAGAGAAAGGAACTTATTTCTTCGACTACGGCAACTCCTTCATGAGGGCGGTATTCGATGCAGGAGTGACGGAGATAGCAAAGAACGGCGTCGATACATACGAAGGGTTCGTATTCCCCTCATACGTGGAAGACATAATGGGACCTCTCCTCTTCGACTACGGCTACGGACCGTTCCGTTGGTGCTGCCTCAGCCGCGATCCGGAAGACCTCAGGAAGACCGACCGCGCGGCGATGGAATGCATCGATCCGACCCGCAGGTTTCAGGATCACGACAACTGGGCATGGATAAGGGATGCTGAAAAAAACAGGCTTGTAGTGGGCACCCAGTGCAGGATACTCTACCAGGACGAAGAGGGAAGGGTCCGCATAGCACTTAAGTTCAACGAGATGGTCCGTACAGGGGAGATAGGCCCGGTAATGCTGGGCAGGGACCATCACGATGTATCGGGTACAGACTCACCCTACCGCGAAACTTCCAACATCAAGGACGGAAGCAACGTAATGGGCGAGATGGCGATCCACTGCTTCGCAGGGAACTGTGCCAGGGGAATGAGCCTTGTTGCCCTCCACAACGGAGGGGGAGTCGGCACTGGAAAATCAATTAACGGAGGTTTCGGCCTGGTCCTTGACGGAAGCGAGAGGGTAGACAGCATAATCAAAGCTTCCCTCAGCTGGGACGTCATAAGCGGAGTTGCGAGAAGAGCATGGGCAAGGAATGAAAACGCGCTTTCGACGATAGGGGAGTTCAACCGGAAAAGAAGCGACGGCCACATCACAGTACCTTTCATCGCCGATGATGAATATCTTACAAAACTCGTAAAAGGATAGCAGGAGGGATCTCTATGAAATTTGAAAGGATGGAAATACGCGCGTTTCTCGATGAGCTTGCCTCGGATTCACCGGCACCGGGAGGAGGAAGCGTAGCAGCGCTCTGCGCCTCTCTCGGATCGGCACTTGTCTCAATGGTGGCAAACCTTACCATTGGCAAGGAGAAATACAAAGACAGCTGGCAGATAATGGAAGATGTGGTCAGCAAAAGCGAATCGCTCAGATTCAAATTCGTCGACCTGATGAACAAGGACACTGAATCGTTCAACTCCTTCATGGCGGCTATGAAGTTGCCCAAAGCCACCGAGGAGGAGAAGTGCATCCGCAAGAAAGCGATGGGAGAGGCCTCAAAACTTGCCACCGAAGTCCCGCTCCTGACTCTGGAGGCATGTGTTGAGGTGTGCGAACTGGCTTACCTGGCTGCAAAAGACGGGAACACAAACACGATAAGCGATGCCGGAAGCGCTGCGCTCATCTCTGAGGCGGCAGGAAGGGCGGCTGCTTACAATGTGAAGATAAACCTTCCCGGCGTAACAGACGAATCTTTTGCCGCGGACTTCAAGGCAAGGATGAAAGATGCGCTTAAACAGCTCAAAGCAAACGCCGAAAAAACTACAGAGATACTGGATAAGGCACTGCAGTAGTATCTTCCGGGAAAGAGAGAAAGGGGCCGCCGGGATCGATCCGGCAGCCCCTCTTTTACTTTAATGGCAGACGTTGTAAGTGTTATTGCCTGTTAATGAATATCAGGCCTGCAATGCAGAGTATCATCCCGATCACCTTGTTCATGGTGAAGCTGTCCCTGTAGAAGAAAACTCCCACAAGGGCCAGCGCGACCGCAAGGCAGATGTTTGCGGCAAGAGAGCCTATGCTGATGTTCCATCCGACCCTGTACATGATCAGAAAACCCAGCTCTAGGCATACTATCGAGGCCCCGAGCATCAGGATGTTCCAGCTGATGCCCCTGACATCCGCAGGGAAATTTTTGAAGTGCCCCGTATAAAGATATAACCCCAGACATGCGCTTCCCGCCACAATATAGGTGACAAGAAGCGAAAAATAGGGGTCAGCGCCTTCAGAGATCGATTTTGAACAGATGTGATAGAGAACATTTGACAAAACGATAAAACCTATCGGCCAGTAATAGCTCCACATGTGCTCTGTCCTCCAGTCGGGGATCCTCGCTTCCCCTGCAGCCCGAACTGCCGGCAGGCATTCGGCTTTTGCCAGACTATCATATATCAGATGCTCCCACTAAAGCAAACGGTCAAAGGTGAGAAAAAAAAGACCGTCCTTTTAAATTATAAGCGGCAGGGAAAGTGCCTGCAAATCAAGTCTGCCCCCGCCGCCGGTGTGCCTTAAGTGTCTGTCCTGCGCTCTCTTATTCCGTCTCTGTGAAGTCGATCAGTGCCAGCCAGATCATATCTCCGCTTTTCTCAAGCTTTTTCTTTGTCTTGTCGTCGATGTCGCTGTCCACTTCAAGCGCTCCGAGCGCAAGGCCGCTGTTGTCCTTCCTCCCCAAGGCGAAGTTGGCGATGTTGATCTTAGATTCACCCAGGATGTTGCCGATTTTCCCGATCACGCCGGGCCTGTCGTGGTTCTGGAAGAGTATAAGCTTTCCGTTGGGTACGAAATCGAGCCAGTAGTCGTTTACCTTGACCACTCTCATGCGGCCCTCTTCCGTGATGGTGCCTATAAGTGATACGCTGCATTTTTCCGCATCAAGCGTAAGCTCCACGGTATTCTTGTACGTCCTGGCCTCGCCGAATCCCTCATCAACGGCAAGTCCGCTGTCCTTGGCGAGAAGAGGGGCAAGCATGTAAGAGACTTCGGGTCCGCGGCTCACTTCAAAAAGGCCTTTGAGAACCGCGATACTGTAAGCGCACAGCCTGTTGGGCATAGGTTCTTCTTCGCAGAATAGATCTCCCCTCAGCATTATATGGCAGCCATGGACAGCCCCGCACTCTACCTCGGCCAGCTTTGCCCCGAGTACTCCCATTTTTCTGGAAAGCTGCAGAAACGCTTTCTGCGCCTTGTTCAGCTTCTGCTCAAGGAAGGGGAGGTTTACCGCATGTTCGTAAGGCTCTCCGCGCAAAGCGGCGATCATGTTCTCCGCAGCGATCTTCGCGACCTCTGTCTGAGCCTCTTCTGTGCTTGCTCCAAGATGCGGGGTGATGACTATCCTGTCCTCGATGTCCTTTGCCAGGAACGGATGGTCATTACCAAGAGGTTCTGATGTGTAGACATCGAATGCTATGCCGGACAGCCGTCCCTCTCTTACAGCCTCGGCGGCAGCCTTTTCGTCGACGATGCCGCCCCTGGCGCAGTTGATCAGATATGCGCCCTTCTTAAAAGCTCTCAACATTTTTTCGTCTATCATGCCGGACGTATCTGAAGTAAGGGGCATGTGAAGGGTCACCACATCCGCTATCGAAAGTGCGTCAGCCAGGTCATCCCTCATCGGGATACCCAGCGATTCGGCCTTCTTTTTGGGCGTGTAGGGGTCGTATGCAAAAACATCCATACCAAATGCCCGGCAGCGCTGGGCTACCGCCGCCCCGATCCTTCCGAGGCCGAGGACAAGGACCTTCTTGCCGCTGAGCTGGTGACCGGAAAACCTCTTCCTGTCCCATTCTCCGCTCCTAAGCGAACCAAAGGCCTGAGGCACCTTCCTTACAAGGGCCAGCATAAGGGCCATCGTAAGTTCCGCCGCCGCGAGAGTATTACCTGTGGGTGCGTTGATAACCACAACGCCCTTGCGGCTTGCGACCGGAACGTTGACATTGTCCACACCGACACCTGCCCGTGCGACCACCTTCAGGTTGACTGCCGCGTTCAGGGCTTCCTCATCCATTTTCGTTCCGCTCCTGGTGAGCACTGCGTCCATTTCGGGCAGTTTTTTGATCAAACTTTCGCGGGACATTCCAACTTCTTCTATCAATTCTATGTCGGGTGCCTCCCTTAGCATCTGGAGGCCCGCCTCTCCTACGGTCTCCGCGACCAGTACCTTCCACTTTCTGTTTTTATCAGCCATGATCACTGATCCTCCCTATTCCAGACATTCCAGGCTTCCGCGAGGAAATCACCTTTTACTTTGCCCGCCATCTCAGCTGCACCGTAGAGCGATCCGAGGATGATGCAAAGTTCCGGCCATCCCCAGTTGTTGTAATGCGCGACCCTGATAAGCTCTCCTTTGAGCTTCCCCTGTCCTCCGGCAGTTTCTATACCCATTGCACGAAGTTTTTTGCGTACCGCTTCTGTATCACCGCCCGGGAATTTAAAGGCAGTAACTCCCGGAGAACGCGCCTCGGGGCGTTTGACCAGAAGTTCGAAGCCCATGACTTCGAGGCCTGCGGCAAGGGTATCTGCATATTTTTTTCTCGACCTGAACCAGGTTTCGGTACCGGCTTCCAGTATCTCGTCCAGCGCCTCGTCAAGTGCGTAGTAGAGCGAGACAGGGGGAGTGAAGGGGTTGGCAGGAGACTTGGCTTCAAGGTCCTTCCTGTGGAGCTTTAGGTCATAGCTGTAGCTGGGGCAGGTCTTTCCCTCAAGGGCCTTCCATGCTCTCTTCGAAAGCCATACCAGCCCGAGCCCGGGAGGCGTGAGGAGCCCCTTCTGCGAAGCTGTGCCTATTGCGTCGACGCCCCATTCCTGAGGGAAGCATTCCATTGCACCGACCGAGCTGACACCGTCCACGAGTATGAGGGGGCGGTCTTTTTCGGGGATGGCTGCTATGATTTCTTTTATGGGGTTGACTACCGCAGTCGAAGTCTCATTCTGAGTTATCATCAGCACTTTGCAGCCGGGATCGGTTCTGACGGCTTCCGCAACCAGCCCCGGTGTGACAGAGTCGCCGAATTCAACGTCTATGTTGATGCCTTCCGCGCCTGTTCTCAGCGCGATCTCACGGAACCTGCTGCCGAAAACCCCGCATGATACGGAAATGAACTTGTCTCCCTTCTCAAGGAAGTTCACAGCCATGCACTCAAGGGCACCTGTCCCAGAGGACGGAAGGATCACTACCGGGCCTTCACTTTTCAAAAGTTCCCTCAGCTTGTTCTCGATGCCCGTGAAAAGCTCGGAAAAGGCGGGACACCTGTGTCCTATAAGCGGACGCGCTCCCGCTCTCAGCACTTCTGCCGGCAGTTCCACCGGACCGGGGGTCAACAGATATTTCGTATTCATTGCATTCTCCTCCTTAGTAATATTGATCTATAAATCCGGAAAAAAAGGGACCGGAAGAATTCCTTCCGGTCCCTGAAACGCCTTGATGTTCTAGAAATTTTGAAGATACTCTCTATCCATCGGTTACACGTTTCGGGACCGGCAATGACAACCGGAACCGCCGCATGAGGAAGAAACGCCGGAGGAGAGAGATGACGATATGCCAGCATAGACAAGTGCCTTTGTTTCCCTCATTTTCCGCGCCCCTTTCAAGTGTATCCGTTGAATGGTTAACATATATACTCTCCTTCAGTCTAAATGTCAAGCATTTTTTTAAACATAGTTAAACATCATCATGGTGAAGCAGTTCTAAAGGCGGCTGAGCAACCGCTCGCTATGTTTGTTCCATCGTTCCCGGTAACTTCGCTATTTAACCTTATCGCCATTGCGGGTATAATTCCTACGTGCGCCTGACCGTCAGTGCATGGGAAAAGCCGGAGAGAATAAGGAGAGAATTTCTTGAATAACAGAAAGAGAGACATGATACCCCACGCTGCCGCCCTGATCCTTTTCTGTCTGCTTTGTTTCGTCATGCCGGGCCTATATCCGGATCTGTTCGCATCTTCAGCAAAAAAGGTCGAAGTGACCATCACAGGCGGGATGTCCGCCGGAGAGGCCGCCAGGGCGATCAAAGACGCAGGGGCGGTCAAAGACGCCAACAGGCTCATCAAATGGATGATCAGGCTTGAGATGGACAAAACTCTGCGTCCGGGAACTTATCTTATTGCCCCGGGCAGCGAGGTATCGGTGGCAAACCAGCTCAGGACAGCCACTCCTGTGGCGCACACGGTGACTATCATACCGGGGACAAGGTACAGCTCGCTTAACGCCGCGCTGAAACTTCCCGACGGCAACGACGGGCTGCTGAAAGCCCTTTCTGAAAAAGGCAATTTCCCGACCGAACTTCATGAGCTGCTTCCTGACGATCCAAAGGACAGGATCGTCTTTCTGCTGCCTGAGACCTATTCGCTGGCCCCCGGCAACAGCCTCGCATCTCAGACGGTAAGAAGGGCATCGGGGCTCTGGATGGAAAGGGTGGGGAAGCGTCTTCCGGATGGCGCGGACGAAAAGTTCACGTCACAGAGGGGAGTACTTGCTTCCATCGTTGAAGGCGAGGCAAGGATCAGTGAGGAACGCCCGATACTTGCCGGGATATTCCTCAACAGGCTTGACAAACGGATGCCCCTGCAGTCGTGCGCGACGGTCATATATTGCTGGGACGAGGCTGGCATTAAAAAGAAGAGCCTCACTTATAAGGACCTTGAGATAGACTCTCCGTACAACACTTACAGGAACTACGGCCTTCCTCCGGGACCGATCTCCGTCCCGTCCGAGGATTCCTGGATCAGCGCTCTGGAGCCTGCCAAGACAGACTATCTCTTCTTCTTTGCTACGTCTGAAGGAAATCACATATTCAGCAGGACATATGAGGAACACCTGAGAAAACAGCGGGAGGGGACCGAGTGAGGCCTCAGATATGTGAGATATCGCTGAGGGTCCCGCAAAAGGATATATACTATATCAGCTGGACCATAGATGCCTGCGAAGGACTGGGCTTTCTTAAGACCGAGGATGCCAAAAAGGGAGAGGTCACAGTATTCACCCCGGCGGAATTGCTGGGTGACATGATGGAATGCATCGAAGGCCTGAAAAGTGAAGGGCTTGATATCATCATGACCGGGACAAGAGAAGCGACAGGAGAGATAGAATGATCAACAGAGTGATCGAAACGATGACCCAGAGACTTGCGGATACAGATAAAAAAGGTGCCCTGCACTCAGATATTTTCATACAGGCGGGAACAGCACACTCGGCGCACTATGAGGACGGAAGGATCGAAGAGCTTGCATCTTCGAACGCCGACGGATCGGGAGCAAGGATAATAGTCGGGGACAGGACCTTTTATTCGCATTCCCCCGGGACATCGCCTTCTGCCATATCCCGGATACTCTCCGAGGCTGAGTCTTCTGCTTTCGGGACCCTGCCCGATCCGCCGGGAAACGATCGCGGACCCGTTCTGACCATGGAAGAAAAGATGCTGCCCCCCGATATAAGCTACATGAAAGAACTTGACCTCAAGATCAGGAAAGGATCCAAATATGTCAGGCAGGCGGCCTTCAGGTACAACATATCAAAAAGAAACGTCCTCATCATACGTTCAGACGGCAGGTGCGCGGAAGATTCAAGAACCTACTGCAGCTTCTCCGCAATGGTCATTGCTGAGAAGGACGGCATTCTTCAGACAGCTTCAGAGAGACGGAGCATGGCCATTCCCCACAAGGATTTCTGGTCCGGTTCAGACCCTGAAGATGTGGCATTCGCTGCGCTGGAAAGAGCGCTTCTTATGCTGGACGCAAAACCATGCCCGGCGGGTAGGATGAAGGTCCTTCTGGCAGGGGAGGCGGGAGGCACTGTGATCCATGAAGCCTGCGGACACGGCCTTGAAGCTGATATCGTAGAGAAGGACCACTCCGTCTACAGGGATAAAATAGGAGAGAAAGTCGCACATGAGTCTGTCACGATGATCGATGACCCGACGATCCCTTCCCTGTACGGTTCCTACAGGTTTGACGACGAGGGCACCCCGGCGCGCAGGAACGTTCTGATCGAAAACGGGATACTGAGATCGTACCTTACGGACATCCTGACTGCAAAAACCTCCGGCCTGCCCCTGACCGGAAATGGCAGGAGACAGTCATACAGGAACATCCCGGTACCCAGAATGAGCAACACGCTTCTGGCTCCTGGTGCTTCTGACTTCGATTCGATGCTTGCAATGACAGACAGGGGGCTTCTCGTAAAGAAGATGGGCGGCGGGGAGGTAAACCCGACCACGGGTGATTTTGTCTTTTATGTCTCAGAAGCATATATAATTAAAAAGGGCAGAGTGTCACACCCGGTAAAGGGAGCTATCCTTACAGGCAACGGACCTGCGGTGCTTGAAAATATCATTGCCTTGGGCAGCGACCTCTGCATGGATCCGGGGGTATGCGGGAAATCAGGACAGAGCGTCCCCGTTACTGACGGACAGCCGTCGATGCTGATCGAAGGGATGACTGTAGGAGGCAGTGAAGCCTGATATGATCTTCAGAAAAAAAGCAAAAAAGGATGAAAGACCGGCTCCGCGGCAGCCTAAGGCAAAAGCCGGACAGCCGGCGGGAGGAACGTGGGCAAGGCTCGCTTACATAGTCCTTGCCGTGCTGTCCATTTACCTGACTGCATCATTCTACACGCCATGGACAGGCATGCTCGGACAGGACATCTCTTCGTCCATACTTGGATCTATTGGCGGAGCCTCGATAATACCCATCCTTTTCGCCCTCTATTTCAGTCTTTCGAGACTGCTTTCAAGAAAGATCCCCCACTTCGTGAGACAGTCCCTCGGGACACTCCTTGTTTTCATGACGGCATCGCTTCTTCTGGGTCTGAATGCAATGACCTCCGGCAATGCAGTATACCCGCTCTGGCTCTCGCCCGGAGCCTTCGGTGCATCTTTTGCCTCAGAGATATTCTCGATGCTTGGAGCCTTCGGCACATTCATAGCAGGAGCTCTCTCAATATACATATCATTATTATTGTATGATATACCTTTATTTATTAACAAAAAACTGCCCGGTTCTTCAATATTCAACTGTTTTCACAAAAAAGACAAGGAAAGGCCTGAGAAGGAATTATCCGGTGATGCTCCCAACATAACTGAATATGATGGGGCGGACTATTTTGGCCCTGCCGCGGACGAAACGGACCTACCCCCTGTCACGGTCACAGGACTTGGCCAGTATGGAACGGAAGGCTCGTTATATATTTCAGAGGAGATACAGGACCCTGAATTCAACCTTGATGACGAGGGATCATTCGAGGGGGCGGAAGAAGGCATATTCCCGCCGCCCCTTGAGATATTCGGGAACGAGGAATCTCACGAGGGCGAGATGGATGAAGAAAAGTCCATGCCTCTGGGAGAAAAAATCATAAAGGCCCTCAGACAGTTCAACATAGAGGCAAGGCTCGCGGAGATACTGGTAGGCCCCACGGTGATACAGTTCAGGATACAGCTTGCCCCGGGCATCAAAGTCAATAAAGTCGCTGTCCTTGCAAACGACATAGCGCTCGCGATGGCGGTCCCAAGCCTCAGGATCGAGGCCCCGATACCCGGTAAACCCTACGTCGGGATCGAGATACCCAACCCCAGACGCAGGGGGATCCCTCTCAGAACTATTATCGGGGACACTGCGTACCAGGACACCGACACGGCTCTCCCGCTGCCTTTTGGGGTCGCTGTAAACGGGGATTCTGTGATCATAGGACTCGAGGAGCTGCCCCATCTGCTTGTGGCAGGAACCACGGGCTCGGGAAAGAGCGTCTTTATCAACTCATGCATAGTGGGCCTGTGTTCGATGAGGACCCCGGAAGAACTCAGAATGATACTGGTAGATCCCAAGAGGGTAGAAATGGCCGTCTACGACAGGCTCCCGCATCTCCTTACGCCCCCTGTGACCGATGCAAAGAAGGCGGTACACGTACTTGCCTGGGCTATACGTGAAATGGAGTCGCGCTATACGATGTTCGCAAAAGCAAGGGTGAGGAACCTCGAAAACTTCAACAAAAAAGTCATTCCAAAAGACAGACTGCCTAACATAGTTATTGTTGTAGATGAACTTGCGGACCTTATGATGACGGCTCCCAAGGAAGTCGAGGAATACATATGCCGCCTTGCGCAGATGGCAAGGGCTACCGGCATCCATCTGATCCTTGCAACTCAGAGGCCTTCGGTAAACGTGATCACTGGACTCATCAAGGCCAACATCCCGGCGAGGGTGGCATTCACGCTTCCGAGCTCAGTAGACTCGAGGACCATAATCGACTGTTCCGGAGCGGAAAAGCTGCTGGGAAAGGGAGACTTGCTCTTCCTTTCCACCAGGCATCCAAAACCCGTCAGGATCCAGTCTCCGTGGGTGGATGAACAGGTGCTCTGCGTCTGGCTCAACTACCTTGTAAACCTTTTCGGAATGCCTGATTTCATTGAGATAGACAGACAGGGAAGCGGCCCTTCAGGCATGGATAACAGCGCCGCTTTCGATGATGACCTACTTGAGGACGCTGTCGATACGGTAATGTCGACCGGGATAGCATCCGCAAGCGGTCTCCAGCGCAGGCTGAGAGTCGGTTTTTCAAGGGCTTCACGCCTGATCGACATGATGGAGATGATAGGCATAGTGGGTCCGGCAGACGGTTCAAAACCGAGGGAGATCCTCGTCGACGAAGACGAGGCAAGGGAAATGATCAGCAATGCTAAAAACGGATATTAGCGCAGGAGGAGTCTGGAATAAAAAAAAGAGCCGTTTACTAAACGGCTCTTTGGACTTTACCGGAACGGAGGCACTTCGTGCATATATGGAGTTTGCGCGACTCTCCGCCGCCTACGTCAACACGTACACTCTGAAGGTTAATGAGCCAGCGGCGTCTGGTGTGACGGTTAGAGTGGCTGACGGCATTTCCGGTCGCCGGTCCGCGACCGCAGCAATCACAGAACTTGGACATAATTGTTTCCCCCCTTATACCTTGGAACATCCAACCTGTGCATTGTATCATAGTATATGAATTTCTTGCAACTGATCGTACTGGGGGAATTTAAATGAATTTCAGCGAAAAAATGACGGAACTTGACAAAATACTGCGCAGACTGGAAGGAGACTCGCTGCCCTTGGAAGAGGCCCTGTCCGAATTTGAAAAGGGGATCGGCCTGGTGAGGGAGTGCCGTTCTTATCTTGAAGAGGCAAAACAAAAAGTTGCGCTTCTGACCGACGACGGAGAAATTCCTTTTGAACCCGGGAACAAAGAGGATGCCTGATCATGCCGGGAGTCAAGGAACAGGACCTGAGGGTAAAAAGTGAGTTTGACAGGTACAGGGGAATATTTGAGGAATATCTTGGAACATCGTCTGCGCTGAGAAACATCGGAGTTCCCGAAAAACTGAGCGAAGCCATGGACTACTCCCTCTTTGCAGGAGGAAAGAGGCTGCGTCCGGTGCTATGCCTGGCCGCAGCAGAGAGGTTTGGGTGTCAGCCCCATGATGCGCTTCCGCTCGCTCTGGGCTTCGAGATGCTCCACACTGCGACGCTGATACATGACGACCTTCCGTGCATGGACGATGATGACATTAGAAGGGGAAAACCTTCGAACCATGCGGTCTTCGGTGAGACGCTTGCTGTTCTCGCCGGCGACGCGCTCCTTGCTCTCTCCCTTGAATACCCTCTCTGCAAAAGCGATAAGATCGTACCTGGCAGGCTGCTGAAAGCAATGCAGATCTTCAGCAGCGCCATAGGCCCTGCGGGAGTATGCGGAGGCCAGGTCCTCGACATGGACACGGCTCCGGCGAAGACTGACCCTTCCTACGTACGCAGGATCGCATCACTCAAGACCGGCACTCTCATCAGGGCCTCCGTAACAGCGGGAGCGGCCCTGGGCACTGACGATCCGGCTATTCTCGCCTGCTGCTGGGATTACGGCACTCACATAGGATCTGCATTCCAGATAATAGACGACATCCTTGATGTCTCCAGCACGGCTGAGGAGCTTGGCAAGACTCCGGGAAAGGACGCAGAGCAGGACAAGGCGACCCATGTCACCGTATACGGCATGGAGAAGGCTGCAGAAATGGCACGCGAAGAGACCGGGCTTGCAAGGGAAGCCATCCTCAGGATCCTTCCCGGCGACGATTTCCTGTCGGAATTTCCCGGATACCTCCTAAGGAGGACTCACTGAACCATACATCCGCGGCTGCGGAGTGCTAATATATAGGACGTGCATAAGGAAGGACCGGGCCAGACTTCGGGCCCGGCCGCTAAAATCGAGACCTGGAGAGATCATCCATGAGCATGCTTGGATCGGTAAAGGATTTCAAAGGCCTTAAAGGCCTTACATACGGCGAATTGAACAAACTTAGCTGCGAGATAAGGGAAATGATACTTCAGGTGACACTGAAGAACGGCGGACACCTGGCATCCTCCCTCGGAGCGGTGGAACTCACCGTGGCCCTGCTGAGGGCCTTCGACCCCCAAAGGGACAAGATCATCTTTGACGTAGGACATCAGTCATATGCCTATAAAATACTGACAGGCAGACTTGAACGATTCCACACGCTGAGGACCAGGGGCGGGATAGCAGGCTTTCCCCGAATGGACGAGAGCCCCTATGACTTTTTCACGACCGGCCACAGCAGCACATCCATATCTGCGGCAATGGGCTACGCCAAGGCGAGGGACATAAGCGGCCGGAACCACGAAGTCGTTGCGGTGATAGGGGACGGAGCCCTTCTGAACGGGGTCTCTTTCGAAGCCCTCAACTGCGTTGAAAGTACGGGGACAAAGGTGATCATAGTCCTTAACGACAACAAGATGTCCATAAGCCCGAGGATCGGGGGGATAGCAGGACACCTGGCCCGTCTTTCTGTAAACCCCACGTACATTAAATTCAAGGATTTCATTAAGGATCAGTGTCACACCTTAAAACGCGGAGACGCGCTGGAAGAGGCACTCAAAAAGATCAAGTCCAAATTAAAATCCCTGATCCTTCCGACGAACATTTTCGAAGAGATGGGAATAAACTACTGGGGCCCGTTCAACGGCCATGACATAGAGGAGATGGAGGAGGTCTTCCGGCTCGCAAGGCATTGCAAAGAACCTGTTCTTATCCATGTCCTTACGAAAAAGGGCAAGGGATGCTGCGAAGCGGAGAACAACTCGCCCTTCTTCCATGGGATTGGCCCCAACACCGATCTGGACGCGGCACAGAACCACACTGCGACATCACGGCCCTCTTGGAGCGAGATAATGTCAGAGGCACTTACAGAGGCAGCCTCCCATGACCCGCGCATCGCTGTCTGCACCGCTGCGATGACTGACGGGACCAAACTGAACGGATTCGCAGAAAAGTATCCGGAAAGGTTCTTCGACGTGGGGATCTCGGAAGAACACATGCTGACCTTCGCCGCAGGAATGGCGGCAGGCGGGATGAGACCGGCTGTCTGCATATATTCGACCTTTCTTCAAAGGGCTGCGGACCAGCTGATGCACGATATATGTCTTTCAAAACTGCCCGTAATGATCGGGGCAGACAGGGCCGGCCTTGTAGGCGAGGACGGGGAGACTCATCACGGACTCCTTGACGTCCCGTGGTTCAGGACCCTGCCCGGCATAACGATCGCTGCGCCAAGGGACGCTTCGGATCTCAGATTTTTCGTAAATGGCTGGATCGAAAGAGGCATCCCGATGATCGCAAGATATCCAAGGGGAAAGGCACCCCAGGATATCCTGCCCGCAGGCCGGACAGAGAGAGTTCCTGCAGGGTGGGGAAAACTGGAGATCCTTGCCCGTGGAAGTGATGTATGTCTTTTGGGGATAGGAAGTACTGTCGAACTGATGCTTAAGACTGCTGAGAAGCTTGAAACCGGTGAGGGCATCATTCCGACAGTTGCTGACCTTCGCTTCATAAAGCCACTGGATCTCGAAGGGCTCTCAGAGATAATGAGAAAACACTCTGTCGTCGTAACAGCCGAGGAAAACTATCTGAACGGAGGATCGGGCATGGCGGTCTCAGAATACGCATGCAGGAACCATCCGGAGTGCCGAGTCATAAACATAGGCATCCCGGACAGGTACATATCCCATGCGACGCGCTCGGAGCAGTGGACCGAATGCGGCCTCACCCCTGAAGCGGTAATAAACTCGCTCAAAGGGCAGTGATGAAGAAAAGGCTGGTAAGGCTGGACAAAATCCTTGTAGAAAGGCAGATGCTCCTTTCAAGGACAGCGGCCCAGAGTTACATAGAAGAGGGACGGGTAAAGGTCGACGGAATAACTGTAAACAAAAGCGCCTCGATGGTCTCCGGCGATTCCGACATATGCCTTGACGCCCCGGAGAAAGAGTGGGTGAGCAGGGGAGCCCATAAACTGACAAGAGGACTGGACATATTTGGGATCGACCCCTCCGGAAAGACCTGTATCGATATCGGCGCTTCCACCGGAGGATTCACGGATGTGCTTCTGTCCAGGGGAGCCGAAAAAGTATTCGCGGTCGACGTCGGATACGGGCAGCTTGCCTGGAAACTCAGAAACGACCCCAGGGTCGTAGTGATGGAAAGGACCAACGCCCGGCGTCTGACTGAGGATATGATCGGCGGAGAAAAGGCAGACATTATTGTTTCAGACGCCTCCTTCATATCACTGAAACTGCTTCTCAGACCGCTTGAGGCGCTTCTGAAAGCGGAAGGGGCAATGATAGTGCTGGTAAAACCGCAGTTCGAAGTCGGAAGGGAAAAGGTCGGCAGGGGAGTGATCCACGACCCCGCACTTCACGAGGAGACACTCAGTGATCTGGCCGCTTTCGTCGAAAGTGAGACGGGACTTCTCCTCTCAGATGCGACATATTCGCCGATAAGGGGACCTGAGGGCAATATAGAATTTCTCTTTCTTTTGGGACTGAAGAGCAATACAATAGTGAAACATGCCGATATTGACTTCGGGAAACTGGTCGAAGAGGCACACGTGGCTACAAAGTAAAGGCAGGGGACAAAAGATGAAAAAAAACAACGTCGGACTTCTTTTCAATACGCAGAAACCTGAAGCCATAAGCCTGGCCTCAAAACTCTGCGCATGGGGCAGGGAGAGCGGCATCAACTTTATGCTTCCTCCGCACGAGGCTTCCGCCCTCAGCATACCAGATATACCCGACAACATATGGCGCGAAGATGTCGAATTCGCTGTCATCCTGGGCGGAGACGGCACGTTTCTACGTGCTGCGAGGTACACTTTCGGCTATCCGATACCACTTTACGGGATCAACCTCGGCAGGCTTGGCTTCCTTGCCACAGGCGACCCCGAGTGCGCGAAAGAGGATATTACCTCAATACTGGAGAACAATTTCACTCTCCAGCAGAGACACCTGATAAAAGGGCTGGTATGGAGGGGAGGAAGGATCGTATACGAGCTTCACGCCCTGAATGACCTTGTCATATCCAAAGGCAGCCTCGCAAGGGTCATAGACCTTGAAGTACGCGTGGGCGACGAAATACTCTCCCTCTTCCTTGCTGACGGGCTTATACTCTCCACTCCGACAGGATCTACCGCATATGCCCTCTCAGCGGGCGGTCCGATAGTCCCGCCTCATGTTCCCTGCATGCTTCTGGCTCCGATATGCGCACATACGCTTTACGCGAGGCCGGTAGTCCTGAGCGGCACAGACAGGGCCTATGTGACTCCAAAGGGGGACAACAGGAACCTCATACTCACTCAGGACGGACAGCTATGTTATGAACTGCTTCCCGACGATCACCTTGAAGCCATGCTGGATCCCGACATCCACATAAACATAATCCAGCTTAAAGACAGGAGCTACTACGATCTCCTCAGGGAAAAGCTGCGCTGGGGCTTTAACGGGATCACAGACGGAGGAGACTGACTTTGATCGAGGATATCCGCGTCCGCGGGGTAGGCGGCATCAGAGAGGCGGAGTTATCTCTCAGCGGCGGCTTCATAGTGATCACCGGCGAGAGCGGCTCAGGCAAGAGCAGCCTCGTGCGCGCCATGGAATTCATCGCCGGGAAACGTGCCCAGACCAACTACATCCACGCACTCGAGGAATCCGCGGATGTTCTTATGACCATTTCATGCACCAGGATCCCAGGACTTGATGAAGAATACCAGCCTCAGGGCGGGACTCTCATAGTAAGGCGCCAGTTCAGCCGGAACGGGAGGGGCAGATGCCTGATGCAGAACAACCCTGTCCCGCTGGGCACGCTCTCTTCATCGATGGAAAGAGAGCTTGTCATCCAGAGCCAGTTTGCACAGCTCGGTCTTATAGATCCTTCCATCCAGCTTGACCTTGTGGACTCCTGCGGAGGAAAGCCGCTGGATCTGATCAAAAAGGAGCTTGAGTCCGCTTTCGACGAAACGCTGGCGGCAGAGCGCACGATCATAAGCCTGAAGAAACGGCGGGAAGAAACTGAAGCGTTCTGCCAGAATGCAGAAAACGCGATCAGGATAATAAAGGCCCTGGAACTGGAAGAAGACAGCGAGAGAATATGGGAAACTGAACTTAAGGAACTTGAATCAAAGGAAAACGCCAGAACCGCGCTTGCATCAATACACGAAAGGCTTGCCGGAGGGACAGCCTGCGGCGGTATCATTGAAAACCTTGAATCGATCAGCAGGGAAATATATGCGTCTTCACCTGCAAAGACGGGCCGCTGGAAGGATGGCGTCGAAAAGATGCTTATTTCGGCACAGTCAGTGGCGGTGATGCTTCAGGACGAACTGCGGGAACTCTCTGCGGAAGGCAGCATTGAAGAGGCAAAAGAGCGTCTGGAGAAAAAGATCGGATCCCTCAGAAAACTGAAGCGGTCGCTTGACCTCTTCAGCTGCAAACAGCTTCTCGATCACGCTGCCAAAGCATCTGAGGGGATGGCATGGCTCAAAGAGAACCATGCTGAGCTTGAAGAGCTTGAAATGAAGGCTGCTGAGAATAAAAAGAGGACAAGATCTCTTGCCCTGGAACTTCGGAAACTTAGGAAGGCCGCGGCTGAAGAGCTCGCTTCAAGGGTGAACTCCCACCTGAATGACCTCGCGATGGAGCATGCGCTCTTTTCTATCGACATAGAGGAACAGGACAAGCTCCGTTCGAACGGGGCGGAAGCAGTTTCATTCAAAATGAGCATGCCTGACCAGCCCCCCCTGCCCGTGGGCAGAACGGCTTCAGGCGGCGAGCTTAGCAGGATACTGATAGCCCTCCAGCTCTCGCTCGGCGATGAACAGCTCCCGGGAACACTGGTCTTTGATGAGGTCGAAGCCGGGCTTGGAGGCAGGACCGCCCTTCTTGCCGGACAAAAACTGAGGGAACTGTCGGGAAGATGCAGGACCGTTCTGATAACCCATGAGGCCGCTATTGCTTCGATGGCGGATCAGCACTTTCTGGTAAAAAGGGACGGAGACGAGACGACCGTCACTGAGATCAGGGACGCGGAGCGCGAAAAGGAGATCGCGAGAATGCTCGCAGGAGACGACAACTCCCGCGAAGCGCTGGAACATGCGAGGTCGCTCCTAAATACGGGCGGCAACGGTGACAGTCATCGTTGACCAGCCTGAAGCGGCAGACGGTTTCGTACGGACTGACCTCTCTTATTGACTAAACATACATTTTTCACTATAATACGCAGGTTGTAGAATGCGCTTGGTGCAGGCCACAAAAGCCTCAGGGCTGCCTGACACGCAGCGGAGGGAGGAAAAATAAGTATGTATGCAGTGATCGAAACGGGCGGCAAGCAGTACAGAGTAGCGGCAGGAGACAAACTCCGTCTTGAGAAGATCCACGCCGAAGAGGGCGCAGAGGTCTCTTTTGACAAAGTTATCCTTCTCGGCAAGGATGACGGACCTGTTATCGGCACCCCCTATGTTGAGGGAGCCGCAGTTACGGGCAAAGTCCTTGAACACGGCAAAGATGACAAGGTGATCGTCTTCAAGTACCGCAGAAAGAAGAATTACCGCAAATTCCGCGGACACCGTCAGCAGTACACACTTGTACAGGTCGACGGTATCACAGGCTAGGGCAGTACTTAAAGAGGAGGTAACCGAGTTATGGCACATAAAAAAGGTCAGGGAAGCAGCACTAACGGCCGGGACAGTCAGCCAAAATATCTGGGAGTGAAGCGCAGTGACGGACAGTCAGTCAACGCCGGGACCATAATAGTGCGTCAGCGCGGCACTAAGTTCCACCCCGGAAACAATGTCGGGATCGGCCGCGATCACACCCTTTTCGCTCTTGCTGCAGGCAAGGTCCGTTTTCTAACCAGGGCAGACCGTAAATTCGTAACTGTTGAGCCTGAAGCACTTTAAGCAATAGCAAGTTTCAGCATGATCCCGGGGGCCTTAAACAGCAGGCCCCCTTTTATAGTATTTCAGGGACGGGGTAACAGACAATGAAATTTATCGATTCAATGCGTCTTTCTGTCAAGGCAGGAAGGGGAGGGAACGGGTGCATGAGTTTCCTCCGCGAAAGGTTCAGGCCTAACGGGGGACCGGACGGAGGCAACGGAGGAAGGGGAGGCAGCATCATTTTTGAGGCCACCACCAATCTTCAGACGCTTGCCGACCTCGAATACCAGAGACACATAAAGGGCAGCGACGGAAGCCATGGCAAAGGCAGCGCAAGAAACGGAGCCATGGGTGAAGATACAGTTGTGCTTGTACCATGCGGCACAATAATTTATGACGCTCTGACAAACGAGGGGCTAGCCGACCTTGTAGAACCGGGGGACCGTTTCGTTGCCGCCAGAGGCGGCAGGGGAGGCAGAGGCAACCGCTACTTTTCGAGCTCTGCGAGAAAGGCTCCCAGGTTCTGTGAAAACGGGGACCTCGGAGAAGAAGCTGAGCTGAGGCTTGAACTTAAACTTATAGCCGACGTAGGACTCGTAGGTCTTCCAAACGTCGGGAAGTCGAGCATACTTGCGGCGATATCCAACGCCCAGCCAAAGATCGCAAATTATCCCTTCACAACACTCTCTCCGAACCTGGGTGTACTGACGACCGGGTATGAGAGGATAGTGATCGCGGACATACCGGGACTCATCGAAGGCGCCCACATGAACAAGGGGCTTGGCATCCAGTTTCTGAGACACATCGCACGCAGCAGGCTTCTTATCCACGTGCTTAGCCTGGAATGCCGGGATTTTGACCTGCTCATTGAAGAGCTCGAGACAGTCCGAAACGAAATGAGATCATTCGACCCGGACCTGGACACCCGTCCGTACTTTGTGGCAGCCAACAAGCTTGATGAACTTGAGGAGCCTGAAGAGCTGCTCGATAAGCTGTCCCGGCATTTTGGATCTGCGGGCATAAGCTTCTGTGCTGTGAGCGCACTGACTGAAGAGGGCATTCCGGAGCTTGTAAGGCATATAATAGACTTTACGGAAAAGAACCCCAGACCCAGGAGCGAGGTAAGGCTCTACGCGCTTGACAGAGAGGAAGATACCCCGGCGACTGTCAGGACGAGGAACAGGATCCAGATCATATCCCTCCACGGAGGAGGATACAGGGTCCTTCACCACAGGCTGGAAAAGGCTGTCGAACGCTATGACCTCAGCCAGGACGAGAATGTCGCAAGATTTACCCTTCTTATGAGGAAATACAAGGTCGAGGAGCTTCTGGAAGCAGCAGGGGCACAAGAGGGAGACCAGATCACGATAGGGCACAGGGAGTTCATTTTCTACCCTGACTATTATCCCTCAGACCCTGAAATTCCGGATGAAGAAGATCCGGTCGAAGATATGGAACCGGAGGAAGACTAAGACAAAAAGAGGCAGAAAATAATGACTAACAGCTGTCAGAGAAGGATAGGTATCATGGGAGGCACCTTTGACCCGATACATTACGGACATCTCAGGGCTGCGGACGAGGCCCACGCCGCCTTTGGCCTTTCTGAAGTTATTTTCGTCCCTACAGGCCAGCCTCCCCACAAAGCAGGGGAGAAAGTCTCTTCTTCGGGAGACAGATACATGATGACGGTACTGGCGACAGTCGATTGTCCCTATTTTTCCGTCTCGAGAATAGAGATCGACAAGACCGGCAAAAGCTATACCATCGATACATTGAGACAGCTGAAAGCAATGCCGGAATATCATGACACGGAATTCTACTTCATAACGGGACTGGACGCCGTACTCGATATCGTCTCATGGAAAAACCCTGAGGAAATCATGAGCATGTGTAAATTTGTAGCCGTTAGTAGGTATGGATATGCCCGCAGCAGAATGGAAGAACTGCCCGAAGACTTAAGGTCAGCTATTATATCGCTTGAGATACCGCTTCTGGCAATATCAAGTACGGGACTGAGAGAGAGGGTAAGAAGGGACAGGAGCATAAGGTTTCTTGTCCCGCCGTCTGTGGAACACTATATCAGAAAAAAGTCCCTGTACAGAGACATCTGATACCCGCATGGAGGTAAACGCCTTTGATGAAACATTATAAGTCGATCATAACAGTCGTGGCGATAGCAATACTGGGAATAGCCGCAGGCGCCGGGATCAAGGTCTATTCCATACTTCACACAAAATCAGAGGACATACTCGGCACCATTGAGAGTTCGATAGACAGCGGCAGTGCGCAGTACGCCGCACTGAAGGAACAGGGAAGGTTCAACATCCTCATCATGGGGGAGGATGACGTAGAGGGCTCAAGGCGCTCCGACACCGTATTATTCGCCACTATCGACATAGATGACAAGAACATTAGGGTACTCTCCCTTCCAAGGGACACCCGGGTACAGATCCCGGGACACGGCGTTCAAAAACTCAACCACGCATTTGCGTACGGAGGCCCGGACCTTCTCAAGGCTACCGTCGAAAAGTATCTCGGACAGCCCATCCTTTACTATGTGATAATAGACTACGTCAGCTTCCCTGCAGTTGTGGACATCCTGGGCGGGGTCGAGATAGATGTTGAGAAAAAAATGAGATATGTAGACAGGGCAGGCAAGCTTGACATCAACATCAAGCCCGGCCTTCAGACAATGGACGGGAAAACAGCGCTGCATTATGTCCGGTTCAGGATGGACGCACTGGGCGACATAGGAAGGGTGCACAGGCAGCAGCAGTTCATCAAGGCAGTTCTGAAAAAAGCCTACGATCCCAGGATACTTGTCAAGATCCCGGAACTGACCGCGCAGATGATGAAGCTCTTCAAGACGGACATGTCTCCCGCACTCGCTATACAGCTGGCAGGTTTTGCCCAGAACGAACTCGGCAGGGAGCGGATATTCTTTTCCACCCTCCACGGTCAGGCTGCGATGGTCAACAACCTCAGCTACTGGGTGGGGGACACCAAGGCCGCGAACGAATTCCTCAACGCTCCGATCGAGATGCTGATCTCCGGTGATATGACGGAAAACAAGAATACCAGCAATTTTGCGGGCCTGTCTTTGTCCTACTCTTCGGCGGCAGATGAGACGAAGGTAAACGGAGAAACGATCGGACATGAAAAGAAGGAAGAGAAGAAACCGGAAAATGCCATTACAAAAGACGAGCTTCTGAGCCTCATTAGGTCTATGCCGGAATCGATAGCAGTGCTCAACGGATCAGGCAAAGCGGGGCTGAGTACTGAGGTCGCCTCAAAACTACAGAAGATCGGCATTGAGGTAGTCATGTCGGCAAATGCGAAGCACTTTGACTACAGGAGCAGCAACGTAGTATACCCCTTAAATGCGAAACCTGAGATGATAAAAACTGCCCAGACTCTAGGTAAACTGCTTGACATACCCGGCAGTCTGGTAAGATCGAACAATCAGGCATTCTATCCTTCGGTGATCATCGGACACGACAGCCAGGAGCTGATCCGCCGCATTGACAAACTTATAGAGATAAGCACACAATAGCAATTACAGATTGCCACAGATTTCAATTTCTGAGAAGGCGGGGCGAAGACTTTTATGACATCATCAAAAGCTACGATAGAGGAGTTCTACGAACCATACAAGCCACTGGTGGACGCGCTGATGGACAAGCATGCGCTGGAGGTTACCGTACACAACCTGAGCGAGGTCTCAGGTTTCACTGAGGCATTCATAGTCGCCATTGCCCGTTCAGATCTTCATGCCAGGACCCTGCGTGACACTGCAAGCGAGAAACTTGACGAAATGAAGCTCCCTCACAAGGTCGAGGGTGAGGAGAGCAGCCGCTGGTGCCTGATGGACGCCGGACACCTGGTCGTAAACATTCTAAGCAGAGAGGGACGTGACTATTACAGGCTCGATTCGCTCTGGGGAGACGCTCCTGCATTGAAATTCCGCGATCAGGACGAATAGCGGGGAGGGAAAAGGATGAGCTGCATCTTTTGTGAAATAGATGACTATATACTGGACAACGAACTGGTCTATGCGATATTTGACAGGATGCCTGTAAACAAAGGACACATGCTCTTTATAACCAAGAGACACGCGGAAAGCTTCTTTGACATCACAAAGGAAGAACGTGAGGCCATCTTCAACCTGATCGATGAAGCTAAGCCTATGCTTGACCAGATATACTCGCCTGAGGGCTACAACATCGGAGTGAACTGCGGAAAGATTTCCGGACAGTCGGTCATGCATGCTCATGTACATCTGATACCCAGATACCCAGGGGACACTGAAGCTCCCAACGGCGGTGTCCGCGGCGTCATTCCCGAAAAAATGAAGTATAAATAATAAAAATAATTAATGTCCTATAATATATCTTATGTGACCTTATTTTTTTTATCAGAAGCCCCCTTTTCTGGACGCAGATACTTACCTGAGGCGAGAGCTCTTTTCAACCGCTTTTTTCAGAGGTATGAATGTGCCTACCTATACAAGTTATGCCCCTCTGCGTCGATCCTGGAGGGGCATTTTTTTGATCGCTTTCAATAAAAAGGCCGGAGGGTTTTAATGGTTGTCTTTGCCCCCTCCGGACGATACTGATCCCTCTTTTTATGATGTATTATGTCTTATCTATGATCGATGTTGATAGATTTCTATTATTGGACTGCAGCCTTCGCTATCGCCAGGAAGCTGTCGGGCTTCAGGGAGGCACCTCCGACAAGTACGCCGTCGATGTCCTTCATTGAAAGTATCGAGGCAGTGTTTTCCGGCTTTACGCTTCCGCCGTACAGTATGATCGTCTTGTCTGATATGCCTTCGCCGAATGTGTCAGCAATAAGTTTTCTGATAAATCCGCAGACCTCCTGCGCGTCTTCGCTGCCCGCAGTCTTGCCTGTTCCGATCGCCCAGACGGGTTCATACGCGACTATTATCTTTTCTGCAACATCCTTGCCGTCCATCGATTTCAGCCCTGCCAGAAGCTGTTTTCTTATCACGTCAAAAGTGTTTCTCGATTCTCGTTCTTCAAGCAGCTCACCGACGCAGAAAACCGGTTTCAGTCCTTCTTCCAGGGCCATGACCAACTTATTGTGAAGTTCTTCACTTGTCTCATGGAATACATGCCTGCGCTCGCTGTGTCCGATGATCACATGGGTACAGCCAACTTCTTTGAGCATGGGAGCCGAAACTTCGCCGGTGAATGCTCCGCTTTTTTCCCAATGCATGTTTTGAGCGCCGATGATAAGAGGAGAGCTCCCCTTCCCCGCTGCAGCGGCAGAGAGCGACACAAAGGGAGCAAAGACTGCGACTTCCATCATTCCCTTATCAATATTTGAGGAGATACCTGCATCCGAGGTCAGTTTCGGCACAAAATCAGACATAAACTCCCCGGTAGCAGCCGGTCCGTTGAACATTTTCCAGTTTCCCGCAATAAATCTTCTCCGCATCTTCTGATCCTCCTTGATATACAAAAAAAAGCGGCTTCGGCAGAAATTCATCCCCAAAACCGCTTTTATCTTTTTATTCCCTGATTTCGTACGGTTCTATTCCGGGCAGTATCTTTCCTTCGAAGAACTCGAGGCTTGCTCCTCCTCCTGTGGAAACATGTGAGACCTTATCCTCTAATCCGAACCGGGCGATCGCCGCCGCGGAGTCCCCTCCCCCGACTACGGTGAAGGAACCCGTTTCCGTTGCCTTTACCAGCGCTTTGGCTACAGCCTCAGTCCCCTTTGAGAACGCGGGCATCTCAAATACACCCATAGGTCCGTTCCAGAGAACAGTTTTGGAAGAGAGAATGACATCAGCAAAAGCCGCGGCAGTCTCCGGGCCGATGTCCAGCCCCATCTTGCCCGCGGTGATCTCCTCAGGAGCGACCAGAGTCCACGGCGAATCGGCTTTGAACTCGTCCGCTGCGATGACATCCAGCGGAAGGAGTATCTTCACACCAAGCTTTTCTGCCTCATCAAGCATCTTTGAAGCGAACTCGACCTTATCTTCCTCACAGAGTGATTTGCCGATCTCGAGCCCTTTCGCCTTGAAAAAGGTAAAGGCCATCCCTCCGCCGATAAGTATGGTGTCAACTTTTTTCAGCATGTTTTCTACGACGGCTATCTTATCGGACACCTTTGCTCCGCCCAGTATAAGCACGAATGGCTTTTTTGGGTCGTCACGGACAGTTCCGAGCATCTCTGTCTCCTTCACGATCAGAAGTCCCGCGAATGATGGGAGCACCTCCGCGACCGCCCTTGTTGAAGAATGGGCCCTGTGAGCCGCGCTGAATGCGTCCATGACAAAGAGGTCGAAGTTCTCTGCCAGTTTTTTTGCAAAATCCATGCCGTTCTTTTCTTCTTCTGGATGGAACCTGACGTTCTCAAGAAGAAGGACCTCGTTGCCCCAGCCTGAGGTCGCTTTTTCAACGTCAGGACCAACGCACTCCGGGACAAAACGGACATCCCATCCGGTAATATTCGCAAGCTCCTCGCCGACAGGCTTAAGCGAGTATTTCATGTCCGCCGTCCCCTTTGGCCTGCCCAGGTGAGATATCAGAGCGACCTTGGCTCCTGCCGCCTTAAGAGCCCTCAAAGTGGGAAGATGTGCACAGATCCTTGTAGGATCGGCAACTTTGCCGTCTTCGAGAGGTACATTGAAATCGACCCTCACCAAAACCTTTTTTCCGGTGACGTCACCGGGCAAAAAAGTTTTCAGCCTCATATGGTTAAAGCCCCTTCGAGAAAATGTGCTCTGCCAGGTCTATCACTCTGTTGCTGTAAGCCCATTCGTTGTCATACCATGAGAGCACCTTTACCATTTTGTCGCCCATCACCATGGTGTGCCTCGGCGCGAAGATCGAGGAACGCGGATCACCTACGAAGTCCATTGAAACAAGGTCTTCGGGTTCATAGCCCAGGATGCCCTTCAGAGGCCCTTCGGCGTATTCCTTCATTGCCGCGTTCACATCGTCGGCGGTCACGGCCTTTTCAAGAACCACAGTGAGGTCTACGACCGAGACGTCCGGGGTCGGGACGCGCAGAGCGAAACCGTTAAGTTTACCCTTCAGCTCCGGCATGACTTCCGAGATAGCCTTTGCGGCTCCGGTAGTCGTCGGGATGATGGAAAGCGCTGCCGCCCTTCCGCGGGAAAGAGTAGACTTCGGGAAGTCGAGTGTTACCTGATCGTTAGTATAGGAGTGGATCGTGTTCATAAGTCCCTCGACAATGCCGAACTTTTCCTGAAGGACCTTGCACACCGGAGCAAGGCAGTTCGTGGTGCAGGAGGCATTTGAGATGATATTGTGCTTTGCTGGGTCATATATACCCTCATTAACTCCCATTACTATCGTTGCATCCTGGTTTTTGGCCGGCGCCGAAATGATGACCTTTTTAGCTCCTGCCGTGATGTGAGCCTTTGCCGCATTGGCGTCTGTAAAGCGGCCTGTGCTTTCGATTACAAGGTCCACACCGAGCTCTTTCCACGGCAGTTTTGCGGGATCGGGTTCAGCCACTGCCTTTATTTTTTTGCCGTTCACTACAAGAAAGTCTCCGTCGATGGAAACTTCGCCGGGGAAACGGCGGAAAACTGAGTCATACTTCAGGAGATATGCAAGGGATGCCGGCGGTGTGAGGTCGTTTACTGCCACGATCTCAAAGAGATTGTCCTTTCCGTTCATGAAGAAGGAACGGAGCGAGAGACGCCCAATTCGTCCAAAACCGTTGATCGCAACCTTGTACTTTGCCATTAGAATTGCCTCCTTAAATTTTTGTCACAAACTATTTGTGAATATTTGAGCATAGATTATTATTTGCTCTTAATTGATTTTGCTACCATATAGCTTTAAAGTCAAACGGATCTAGTCCGTTTTACTCATCAAATTGCAGATTTTCGTGCAAAACCCTTAAGAGTTCTCCCAGAGCCATAGCACTGAGCACATCTCCGTGAGGCTTGTAGGGCATCATCCCATCGAAGCACTCCGCTATACCTCCCAGGCACCTGTGTCTGAGATGTGAGTTGAAGGGCCGCATGAAGATCCATCCGAGGTCGGTCCTGGCCGGGTTGTACTTAAGGAATGCCGATATGAATTCACCAAGGAGCCACGGCCATGCCATTCCGCGGAAACGGGCCTTCATTCTCTGGTCAAGCCTTCCTTCAGACCTTCCCTTGAACTTATCCTGCCTCGGATCCAGGGTACGAAGTCCGTATGTGGTATAAAGCTCGTCCCAGCAGATCCTTATTACGCCTCTCGCCATGTCGTCCGTCAGAGGCGAGTATGGGAGCGAGACAGCAAATATCTGGTTCGGCCGGATAGCCGTGTCTTTTTCTGGGGCTGATGGGTCGATCCAGTCGTAGAGACATTTTTTGTCGGCGTACCAGAAAACCTCACGGAAGGAAGCTGCGCACTTCTCCGCCGTTTCGGCATACTTCTTCGCGGCTGCGGTGTCGCCGTCTGCCTCCGCGAACTTTTCCGAGACCTTCAGCGCGTTGTGCCAGAGAGCGTTTACCTCTACCAGGTATCCCCTTCTGTGCACGACCGTCTCTCCGCCGGCAACTGCATCCATCCAGTGTCTCAGCGGGTCGTCTGAGTTGACTGCCAGAAGCATGTCATCTCCGCAGACAAGGTCCAGGCGGTCTATTCCCGAGAGATAGCGGTCTGTTATTTTTCTTGCCGCGGTCCTTATCTCAGCGTGTTCGTCCTTCAGGCCCACATGCTTTGTAAACTTCTCAGCCGCGTAGACGAACCATAGCCCGTTGTCCGCTGCCTCAAATATGCATTTTCTGTCGGGTGCGATGCGTTCAGGCATCACCCAGTCGTTGTTCCTGCATATGTCAGCCCAGATCCTGAGGGCTCTTTCTGCTATTTTTTCTCTTCCGGTGGCAAGCGCCAGTCCCGGCAGAGAGACAAAAGTATCCCTGGCTTTGAACTCAACAGAGGGATACCCTGTGTAGACAGGCGAAACCGGGTCGTCCCTGTCATCTATCAGATGGTAGGAGGCTGCGATCATATCCTGCTCGGCACTGCTCAGTGCCGGAAGGTTGGCATGTTCGAGAATATTTTCAAACCTCTCGGAGCACTCCTTTTCTATCGAAAGTATCTCCTCCATGGGCATCGTCACGGGCTCGTCGGAGAGAATGACGTAGAGTACGTCTCCCTCGGATATTTCGCTGCTTACGTGTCCCGGAGACCACAGATGGTCGACCGACGGCATTTCGGTGATGTCATCCTGTTCGTAGATGAGATTCTCGTACCAGAGAGGTTTGGGAGTCCAGGCGCCGGACGTGACGCTGAAGTAGCTTCTGTGTCCCTTTCCCTCTACGCCGATCGAACTGTTATCCCTGGATATTATTTCAAGCTCTCCCTTGGCTGCCTCCGGACAGACCTCGGAATTGATCCGGTGAGCGAAAAGCGGGCGCAGATCAATGCGGATCTTGTCAGGCGCGGCCAGGAGTTCGTATTTGACTATCGTACACGCTTTTCCCTGAGGCATGAAAATCGACTTTTTGAGGAGGATGCTGTGTATTACGAACAACATACTTGGAAATGGGTTGCCTTGGTATTCCTGAAGATATCTGTATCCGTCAGGATAGACGAGGTCTTTGTAGCGGTTTGTGGAAAGCTGATACTTCTTCTTTTCGTGGAAGATCGTCTCTTCGATCTTGCTGACCAGCACTGAGTGCCGGGTCTCTCCCTCCGGGCGGACAACGAGGAGTCCGTGCTCTCTTCTTGTGTTTGCTCCTATGACCGTTGAGAACCCGTAGCTCCCGCGGCCGTTGGAAACAAGAAACTCCCTGCCCGCCCCCTTATCATAGGTGTTAACGTCTGCCTTTCCCAAATACATGGGCACCATCCCCCTTCAACAGCTTATGCAATATTTTTTCGCATTTCCTCCACCTATATTCTACCGTACTTTTGCTGATAGGTCTCGGTAGATTTTGCCCGAGTTCCTTTAAGGATATGCTCGGATTTCGTTTTCGTGCAAATATAAGTTCCCTCAGTTCTTCGGGTAGTTCTTCTGTGATACCAGCCTCTTCCAGTTCATTTATCAGTTTCATCTGTCTCCCGGCCGCTTCAAGCGTTTTGTTGATATTTGCGGAATCGCAGTTTACAAGCTTGTTGGCCCTGCTTCTCATCGACCTGTAGATCGCGGTCTCCTCAAGTGCCAGGACAGTCTTCACAAAGCCCAGTCTCGAAAGGAATGTGACTATCTGCTGCTGATCCCTCAGCATAAGCTCAAGCGTACGGCTTTTTTTTCTGGCACCGAGGCTGAAGCCGGCTGACCTCAGTATGCTCCGTATCCTTTCTGAGCTGCCGTTCCTTGCAGGCGGCCTGAGCACTAAATAATAGCCCGTCTTTGGCATATACAGGGCTCCGCAGGTGCCCCACATGCCCCTTACCCAGTTCCAGTTCCTCTTTTTACGGGAAGAGGCCGACACTCTTTCAAAGACCATCTCTGCAATGCCGGCATCGAGAGAGAAGCGCATCCTGTTCTTCTGCTTCTCTCCGTATATTATCTTTATGGACCCCAATGCCTGATATTCTGATTCAGACCACAGCTTCATAAGTTTCCTCACAGCGAAGTATCTGCCCGAGGCAAACTCATATCCCTCTCCCTTTTTCCTGCAGTTCAGTCCGTCAAGGATCCCCGCTATCTCATCTTCAACAGGGGGGACGGGCTGAAGGGAAGTCCACTCATCCCAGATCCTGTGGCTCAGGTGTTCCATCCTTAAAGATCCTTCGTCTCCCGGTTCTCACGCGCCAGCCTTATTATCGCCTCTGAGAGGCTCTGCGCGTTGTGCCTCAGATACGCCCCGTTCTTTATCGTTATAAAATCACCGTAAATGACAGTGGTACCAAGCGATTCAAGATATTTTTCCTCTTCATTCGAAAGATAGAGCGGTTCCGCTCCTATCTTACTGTACCTGTTCAAAAATTCCTCGGGTATCGGAGCCTGGTTTGCAAGAAGGTAGTCAGGGACGGTCCCGAGAACTCCGGCGACCCAGTCGACGTGGGCAAGTATGTTCATGCCCTCAGTCTCTTTGGGCTGTGTGACCAGGTTTGCCACATATACGATGGGAACGGGAGATTCCTTAAGAATGTCGGAAACTTCCTTCAGCAGAAGGTTGGGAAGTACGCTGGTAAAGAGGCTTCCCGGTCCGAGCACGATAAGGTCGGCTGAATTCAGAGCCTTTTTGACTCCCTCAAGCGGTGGCGCGTTGCAGGGTTCTATCCAGAGTTTTGCAAGTTTGCTCCCGTTGTCGGATACCTCAAGTTCTCCCTTTACGGCCCTGCCGTCCTTCGTTTCGCCCTTCAGCACAACGTTCTCGGTCGTGACCGGAAGCACCTGTCCCCTTATGGCGAGCATCTTGTTCAGTTCTTCGACCGCGCGCTGGAAATCGCCCATCATTTCCGTGGTCGCCAGAAGGATGAGGTTGCCCAGATTATGTCCCTTGAGCTCTCCTCTGTCGAATCTGAAGTTGAGAAGCCTGTTCAGGGAGCTGTCGTTTTCCGCGAGCGCAACTATGCAGTTCCTTATGTCTCCGGGAGGCAGCATCCCCCACTCCTGCCTGAGGCGGCCCGAACTTCCGCCTTCGTCTGTGACTGCCACCACCGCCGTTATGTTTCTTGTGAAGCCCTTGAGGCCGGCAAGCAGGGTCGAAAGGCCGGTACCGCCCCCTATCGTGACTATTCTGGGTCCGAGGGAAAGCCTGTATTCAACGGCATTCGTCATTATCCCCTGGCGGCCTGAGGTCGTTTTGTTCTGATGTTTGCTTCTCCCCGAAAGCACATAAAATGAGAAGGCCGAAGCGGCTATCACCATTATTATGAGCAGTGCCGAATAGAAATTCATTGCGGCTCTCCCTTGTCGATATCCCTGTGATCTACGATCACATTGCTGCCCCTCTTTTTAAGATGGACAGCCAGCATCTCAGAGACCGCGACAGATCTGTGCCTGCCGCCTGTGCAGCCTATGGCTATGTGTATCTGCTGCTTGCCTGTGCTGCCATACACCGATGAGACAAAATCCAGCAGGTCCTCCGCCTTTTCCAGAAACAGATCCAGATTTTCAAAACCGGAAAGATATTTCTGTATCTCGTAATCCTTGCCGGAAAGCGGGTGGAGTTCGTCGATGTAATTTGGATTCGGAAGGAAACGGACATCAAGCACGTAATCAGAATCCTGGGGGATGCCGTACTTAAAACCGAAGGAACTGAGTATCACAGAAGTTTTGCCCGAAGTCATCCCCATGACCTCCAGCAGCTTTGTCCTGAATTCGTTTGACTTGAGTCCGGTAGTGTCTATCACGATATCTGCGTTTTTCCTTATCGGGCTGAGAAGTTCCCTCTCAAGGGCAAGTCCGCCCAGTATGGTCTTGTTTTCAGAGAGCGGGTGCCTTCGCCTGGTAGTCTCAAACCTTCTGACCAGAGTCTCGTCTGTTGCCTCGACAAACAGTATCTCCAGCTTATCCACCTTTTCACGAAGCTTTGAAAGCACCTTCTCCAGGTCGTTGAGCAGCTCTTCTCCCCTTACATCGACGACCGCCGCAACACCCTTGTTTACAGCCGACTGGTGCCCCGTGAGCACGTCAAGGAGCTGCGGAAGAAGTGTCGGAGGAAGGTTGTCTATGACATAAAAGCCCTGATCTTCGAACACATTGAGTGCGGAGGACTTGCCGCCGCCGGACATTCCTGTAATGATCACACATCTTCTGATCTTGCCTGAGGCGCAAGTACCCTTCATAGATCCGATCCCCTCCCGGTCGTTCAAATTATTCCGATATGTCCTTTACCCGCGGATCCTGCTCTGATCCGCAGGCGCTTTATTTGATGTGCGGGTGTTCTCCGCACTCGCCGTCCCATCCTGCCAGCGTTTCTACTCCGTGCCTGAGCGCCGGAACTACAGCCTCGAAGCACTGCGCCGCTCCCCTTCTGCTTCCGGGAAATGCGATCACGAGAGTTTTTCCGCATATCACAGCCAGGCTCCTTGTAAGGAAAGCTCTTTCGGTATACTTCAGCGTCTTCATCCTCATCATCTCGCCGAAGCCGGGGACTGTTTTTTCGGCTATATCCATGAGAGCTTCGGGAGTAACATCGCACTGCGAAAGGCCGGTCCCTCCCGTAGTGAGGATCAGGTCAAAGCCCTCACCGCACCACTCCTTCAACGTCCGGGCGATCACATTCCTTTCGTCGGGGACGATCATTTTTTTGGACACCACTCCGCCCTGGGCAGTTATAAGTCTTTCCAGTTCAGGTCCGGCTGTGTCCTCTCTCTCTCCTCTGCTTCCTTTGTCGCTTACCGTCAGGATCGCAGTCCTTATCGTCTTCCAGATGCATACGCGTGACGAAACACTCAGGAAGCCCGCCTTTACAACTTTGAAAATGCCGGAGGCATCCTCCCACCTCAGAAGCGCATCTCCGTCCCCCGCCGCCAGGAAGTCGCCTTCTCCAAGCCGGGCCCCGCCCGGAAGAACTATCGTCATCTTATCTGAGTAATGACCAGATGAGATGTCTGTTCCGGCCTCCGCATATGTTATGTTTGTCCGTACCTCGTTTACACAGCTTTCACCCGCGGAATCGGCATGGATATAACAAAGCGTGTGGTCCCCAATAAGTGACGGTGCGTAAAGTCTCAGTGCCCTCATACCTTGAACACCCCTTCTGCATTCCATTCCCCGCTCTTTCCGCCTGTTTTACGGATGAGCCTGATATCCCTTATGACCATTCCCTTGTCTATCCCCTTGCACATGTCGTAGAAGCAGAGAGCAGCCGCAGATACTCCTGTCAGTGCCTCCATCTCTACCCCGGTCACCTCGTTAGCAGTTGCTTCACACGTTATCCTGACTGACTTGGCGCCTTCGGCAAGCTCGCATTTCACGACTACGTTGTCGAGCCGTATCGTGTGGCAGAGCGGGATAAGTTCCGGGGTTCTCTTTGCCCCCATGATACCGGCAAGCTCGGCGATAAGAAACGGGTCGCCCTTTTTGACGTTTCCCGAAGATACTTTTTCATATATGGCATCCGGAAGGTCTATCCATCCTTCCGCCCAGGCAGTGCGGGAAGTTACATTTTTTTTGCTTACATCCACAAGCACGGGCCTTCCGTCGCTGTCAAAATGGGTATAATCCGCCATTCCTTAACCTCCTATCCCGGACATCTGCTGGTGTCCTGTCCGTACGTCGTTCCAGCATCTGGGTTTGTTTTTTATGCTTCCGAGTATGAGCTTCCTTAGTCCTTCCCTGTCTGCATCCAGTATGAGGTGCCTCATCGGTGTCTCATCGGGTGCGAAGAGGCAGGTCCTGAGCTTTCCGGTCGCCGAGACCCTGAGGCGGTTGCAGTGCTTGCAGAAATGGTTTGAAACAGCGGTAATTATTCCTATAGAATCGCCCGTCTTCTCATTCGTGTAGTATTTTGCCGGGCCCGAAAGTTCCGAGTCATGCTTTTCTGCCTTCCAGGAATCTCCGTCGGGAAGCATCCTCAGTATCTCTTCTCCGCTGATAAAGGCGTCTTCGCTCCACACATCGTCCTCCAGCGGCATGAATTCTATCAGCCTGAGGAGCACTCTCTCCTTTTTGGCAAAGTCCATCAGGGTACCTATCTCTCCGTCGTTAAAGCCCCTTATAAGCACCGTATTGAGCTTGATGTTCCTCAGTCCGGCCCCTACAGCGGCTCTTATCCCGAAAATGACCCTGTCCATGTCTCCAAGCCTTGTCACTTCGGCAAACTTAACGGGATCGAGAGTATCCAGGCTGATATTAAGGGAATGGAGATTCGCCTCAGCAAGCCCTTCAGCATACTCCCCAAGCAGCGATCCGTTTGTCGTGAGCGCCGTCTTCATGTCCGGGAACTCCCTGTTCAGCTCTTTGAGGAAGCTTACGAGCCCTTTGCGGACAAGCGGCTCTCCCCCGGTAAAGCGGACCTTCCTTACGCCAAGTTCCCAGAGGACGCTGCAGAGAAAAGATATCTCCTCGTACCTCATTATCTCGCTGTGTTCAAGATATTCGACGCCCTCAGGCGGCATGCAGTACCTGCATCTGTAGTTGCATCTGTCCGTCACCGATATGCGGACATAGTTGAGGTCCCTGCCGAAATCGTCCGTCAGTCTGGCCATCTGTAGCCCCCCATTGCCTCGACGGTCCCTCTCCACTCGCTGTCGCTGAGGCTTTCCAGAAGCGCCCTGACGGCGGGGTGGTCCATATATTTTGCAGGTATCACAAGCTCATAGGGTTCTTCGGCAAGCGGGATAAAGTCAAGCCCCAGCGCATCGGCCGCCGATTTGATCCCCAAGGTTGCATCCGCCAGTCCGGTAAAGACCCGGTTGGCAGCTTCCATGTGCGTCGTGCACTGCTGTTCGTAACCCTTTATCTCCGATGGCAGCTTACGCGCCTGTTTGAGCAGATGGTCGAAGAGGACCCTTGTGCCGGCCCCGGGCTGCCTGTTTGAAAACACATTGTCTCCGGCACAGAGGTCTTCGAAGGTATGGATATTCTTTGGGTTCCCCTTCTGAACGATCATCCCCTGTGTCCTGTAGAAGACAAGCACCCTCTCCCATCTGGCGCCGCCCGCAAAACGTTCTATAAAGCTGTCGTTGTATGTGCCGTCCCTGTCGTCAAGCAAATGGGCAGCTGCCAGATGGCATTCCCCCCTGCTTAAAGCGGCCAGTCCCCCCATGCTTCCGACCGCACGCGAGACAAGATCTCCTCCCCTGTGCCTGACAGGCGTCACCAGAAGCTGTATAGCGGGGTCGTCCGAACCCTGGAAAAGTATCCTTCTGTCCAGGTCGACCCTCCTCTTCATCCAGACTTTCACATCGGTGCCCTTCTCACACTCAAGTGCCGATGCCGGAAGGAGCGCTATGCCGTCTGCCTCCGCCAGAGCCCAGAGAACGCTGGCTCCCGAGGTCAGGGCCCAGGAATAGAGGATATCTCCGACCCTTGCTGTCTTTACCCGGAGCCATTCTTCTATGCCTGCGGGGGATGAGTGCTGGACAAGCAGCTTAGTATCCCATGTCTCACTGCAGCCGACAGCCTCCCTGATCAGCAGCTCCCTGTCACCGTCCCTGGCCGAAAGGAAGCTGAGGAGTGGGTAGACAAGGCTCCACAGTACCACAGTGGTCGACATGGGAAATCCCGGCAGGCATATCACAGGCTTTCCTTTGATCTCGGCTGCCATAGCCGGTCTTCCCGGTTTCATTCTTATCCACCTGAATATCATTTCCCCAAGCTCTTCAAAGACCTCTTTGGTGTGATCCCGGCGGCCTTTGGCCGAACCTGCCCCCACCAGGACAACGTCGTACCCGTCAACTCCCGCCGAAACCTTTTCCTTAAGGATCGCGGGATCGTCGGGCACCACAGCCGAGACGTCCACTTCATATCCCCATTCCCTGAAGGAGGCCTCGATGAAAAGAGAGTTGCTCTCGGCTACTGTTCCTGATCTTGGACTTGGGTCTTCGAGCCATTTTTCCCTATCGATGACCTCGTCTCCTGTAGGTATGTAGAGGGTCTTCGGCTTTTTGAAGACTGGGACACTGTCTATGCCCGCACAGAGAAAGAGTGAGATCAGGGCCGGGCTGACTCTCTCCCCCTCGCGCGCTATGATCTGGCCGGCCATGACATCTTCTCCCAGCGGCCTTACGTTTGCGGAAGGTGTCAGGCTTTTGAATATGAGCAGGTCATCGCCCTCAAGCGAAGAATCCTCGACCATCAGCACGGCGTTGGCCCAGTGCGGTATATCAGCTCCGGTGTTCATCCACCTGTATGACGAAGATCCCAGCTTTGCCGGGGTCGCCTGCGAGGCGCCTATGGTGGAAGATGCATCAAGGGCGTATCCGTCCACAGCAGAAGCCGCGTAATGGGGAACGTTCCTGTGTGCAGTGATGTCTTCTGCCAGGACGCATCCGAGCGCATCGGATATCTTCATTTCAGTTATATTTTTGAGGATCCGGTCCGAAAAGGCCTCTTTCAGAAGATCCAAAGCTTTCACCAGTTCAATGTGCTCGCTGTATCGGGCTACCATAACCATACCTCCGCCGTCTCACCGGCCCTGATAGTTTCCCTGTCTTCGGGTATCCTTATAAATCCGTCCGCTGACGCGAGTGAAGAGACATAGCCTGACTTGGCAAGTATCGGATCGATCTTTCCCCCCGCAGTCACCCTGCAGGGAACGAACTCCTCCGGACCGGTCCTTGCGGTAATGTCTCTCAGCACAGGAAGCTGCATCTTTATGCCGCACCTTTCCTCATTGGCGCCGACAAGCCTCAGCAGCAGAGGAAGCAGCAGTACGAATGCTGCTGTCAGGCATGACAGCGGATGACCGGGAAGGCTGACGATGAGTTTTTTCTCTTCCAGACATCCCGCGATCAGGGCTGGCTTTCCCGGGACTATGTTTATCCCCCTGACCATCAGACCCGGCGAGGGAAGTTTTTCCAAAACCCTTGAACAGTGATCCCTGGTCCCAACGGAGGAACCTCCGCTCAGCACCAGAACATCGCACTTTCCTATCTCATCTTTCACAGCACTCTCAAAATTGTCGCCTTCGTCCGGGAGGATCCCTCCGTATTCAGCTTCGAAACCATATCTGGAAAGAAGGGACCTCACCGACCAACCGTTCACATCCCTTATCCTTCCGGGAGGAAGCGGCCGCGTCTCGACCGGAACTATCTCGTCTCCGGTACTCAGGATGCTTATCTTCAGGTCTGCTGAGGGGACGCTCCTTATCCCAAGGGTCGACAGGATGCTCACAGTCCTGAAATCGACCATGTCTCCCCCGGAAAGGACTTTTTGTCCCGCCGGAAACTCTTCTCCGGCATGGATCACATTGTCTCCCGACTGGACCGCATCCCTCACTTCTATCCATCCCCCTGCGGAGGTCGTGCTTTCAAGCATAACAACAGCATCGGCGCCCTTTGGAAGTACCCCCCCCGTAGGGATGGAGGCAGCCTCTCCGGACACTATGGATAATTCGGGGACCAGCCCCATCGGGATATCCCCGGCCCTGTTCAAAAACGTGGGAGTACCCGGAGTCGCCGCCACAACATCGGGACTGTAGACAGCAAAGCCGTCTCTCAGGCTTCTTGTGAAGGGGGGATATTGTTCTTCTGCCTTTATATCCCGGGCGATCCTCTTTCCGAGGGCAGAATCAAGCGGTATATCTGCACTTCGCACACTCCAGGGAAAAGAGAGCCTCTCAGCAACATACTGCAGGGCATCCATCCGGGGTGTGACCTCTTTTACAAAACCGGACATCAATACAGCGACCTTTCGTAACTTTATATTTAAAAATGCTACTTGATCTCAACAAGGAAATACGGGTATCCCTCTTTCTCCAGTATCTTTGAAAGGGCGACGGCCTCATCCCTGTCCATCTTCGGATTTTTGACGCGTACCTTGTAAAAGGGGGCCCCGTCCTTTTTTTCTTCAACCAGGTAAGTGGCATGCCCCTGTGTTTTTGCTTTCTCTACAAGCTGAAGCGCGTTCTCCTTCGATGAAAACGCACCTATCTGGATGTCCCATCTGGGGACAGCCTTGGCTGTAGTTTGCTTAGGCGTTTCTGCTTTGACTGCCGTTTCTTTCACAGCAGCTGAAGGTTTGGCTGGCGCTTTCGCTGCGGCCGCAGTACTCTCTTTCCTGATCCCCTCGGTCTTCCCGTCGACCGGTTGGGCGGGCTTTATCTCTACCTTTTTTACCGCTTGAGTGCCTGAAGGTATCTCTGCCGGTTTTTCATCGGGTACAGGATTTGTTGGTGCCTGCTTTACCGTCTCCTCTTGGGTGAAAATGATGTCTTCAGTCTCGTTTGAGTTGAAGAAGAAGAGCTTGACACTGAAAAAAAGCAGTGCGACCGCCATTATTACAGTCAGCGGCAAAATGAACTGTCCAAAGGTCGTCATGGGTTTCTTTTCCTTATAGTTGCGCGTTCTTCTCGTAACCATGCAGTCACCTCCTGTCAAACTACCATAGACGTTCTAATTCTAACAGCGTTTTAGATCTGGCGGTGCTGTCAAAAGGAACTTTTTTCGAAACTCCTCTGTTTTTTGCCAGTGCGGTGCTTTCTTTATATCCGTACCAAGCAAGGGAGAACTCGTTCTCTGCCTCCTTCGGGCTTGTCATCCTCAGCTGCGGTCTTTTCTTCTTTATTTTTGAAAGCTCCCTGATCAAAATATCATACTTTTTCTTCAGTTCAGGTATACCCCCAAATTCTGCTTTGCTCCATGCAGTTCCGGGTTTTGGAATGAAGGGGTTGACCGAAAGGATCAGGTTCATTCCGGTCCTCTCGATTATTCTTCCGGACAGTGCAGCTATTGCCCTGATGTCTTCGTCGGTCTCCCCCGGCAGTCCTGTCATAAAATACAGCTTGGCCTGATCTATCCCAAGCGATGCCGCAAGCTCCATTTTTTCCGCTATCAACTCATTGGTGAACCTTTTGCCGCAGGTAAAACGCAACTCATCGCTCCCGGTCTCCGGAGCGACAGTTATACTGTGCCTTCCTCCCATTTTGAGTGCCGAGAGCATCTTTTCTGTCAGCCTGTCTATCCTCAGCGAGGCAAAGGACACGCCCTTGCCTTTAGCCGCGAGGAAATCAAGAAGGTCCTCTATTTGGGGGTAGTCTCCCGCTTCGGGCGTCACAAGGCCTACCTGCCCAACTTCGTGGTCAGTGAAGATCTGTTCAAGCCGCTCCATGATCACTCCGGGATCCCTGAACCTCATCTTCCCGAAACAGCCCGGCAGAGTGCAGTAACTGCAGTTCCGGGCACAGCCTCTCTGAAGTTCAACGAGAAGGGTCTTTCCGAAGGAACTTCTCGGTGTAAGCCAGGTGCTGTTCATCGGATAACTTCCGTCAAGCGGCTGATCGTTTGCCGTGCGTCTCTTTGCAGAAACGCTGCCCTGCCGGATATGGACCGGCGGCACAAAAATCGAAGGATGCTCCGCCAGCATGGAGAATAGTTTTGCCTTGTTTCCGTCCTCCAGATACCTCCGCAGTGACTCTGCCGCAAACGGCAGTGCATCGAGGGCGTCTCCCAAAACGATGAAGTCGCATACTGCCGACAGAAGAAGAGGGTTAATATATGTCATTGCGCCGCCGGCTCCAATTATTGGGAAACTGCCCGAAAGCCTGTCTTCAAAATGGAGGGGGATGTTTGCGGTATCCAGCCATCTGAAAAAGGCCTCAGCATTTCCTTCGTAGGCAACGCTTGCAGTGATGACAGGGAAACGCTCAAGAAGAGTATCCCCTTCTATTGACCTGAAAGGCACCGGTGAACCGCAGAACCGTTCTGCCGCAACACCAAGTTCCTTAAGGGCACGGTATACGTAGTGGTAACCGAGGTTGGATGACGCCACGGCGTAATCTGCCGGATAGAAGAGCGCCCAAGGAAGATCTCCTCCCCTGGGCAGCTCCGTTACGCACTCTTCATCCATGCGATATTCTTTCCAGCTCTGCCATGCGGTGATCTTCCCTGTGCAAGAGCCTGCTTCCCTTTTCCTTTTCAGGATCCGCGCCTCCGCCTTAAGTAAGCGGGTACGTCGAACTGGTCTACGGGAGCGCCGCTCCCTTTGAACATGTCCTCGTCCTGGATCTGTCCGGTCTGTGAGGGAGCAGCCCTTGCGATCCTCATTACGGTCGGGGTATCCTGTTCCTGCGGAGAGATAAGGTTCTGACGCTGTTTATTCTCTTCGGGGACCGATCTCTTCGATTCTTTCATAAAGCTCTCGTCGCTGGATGCCGCAAACTTTTCCACTGCTGTCTCCTGGGAAGCCGAAGCGGAAAAGACTCTCTGTGCCGATCCCTTGTCAGCGTTGGCCGCAGTCTGCTGGATATGAGGCTGTGCCGCGGTCCTGCCGGAGCTGAAAGCTTTCAGGTGCTTCACTGCAGATATGTCTACTTTCTTTGAAAAGCCCGGGTCGGCATGAACTTCTTTTTTGCCCTGGCCGTCAAATCCTGTCGCAATAACGGTGATCTGTATAGAGTCATCCATTTCGGGATCGAACACATGTCCCCAGATGATGAACGCATTTTCATCCGCAGCTTCGGTTATGATCTTTGTCGCCTCGTTTATCTCATGTATCCCCACATTCGCCCCTCCGGTGATGTTGAAGAGGATGCCCTTTGCTCCGCTCATGTCCGTGTCCATCAGAGGACTGTTTATAGCGTTGTATGCAGCGGTGGCTGCGCGCTTTTCGCCGTAGCCTTCCCCTATTCCCATGATCGCCGAGCCGGCGTTTGACATTATCGTCTTCACATCCGCAAAGTCGACGTTGACGAGGCCCGGGCGAAGGATGAGGTCAGTGACGCCCTGTACAGCCTGATGGAGGACGCCGTCAGCTATCCTGAAAGCATCGTTTATGGTGGTCTTCTTCTCGGTTACGCTCAGCAGCCTGTCGTTCGGTATCATTATCAGCGCGTCGACCTTGTCCTTCAGCTGCGTTATGCCAAGGTTGGCCTGGCTTACGCGGCGCTTGCCCTCAAATGAGAAAGGAAGTGTTACAACAGCAACGACCAGCGCATCAGCCTCTTTTGCAACGGAAGCTATCACGGGAGCGGCCCCGGTACCGGTGCCCCCTCCCATTCCCGCTGCTATGAAGACCATGTCGGCACCTTCAACGGCGGCTCTTATCTCTTCTCTCGATTCCTGAGCGGACTTGAAGCCGATCTCCGGGTCGGAACCTGCGCCCAGCCCCTTCGTCAGTTCCTTGCCCAGAATGATCCTGTTCTGCGCCTCGGAGAGCTCAAGATGCGCCATGTCGGTATTTGCGGCGATGAACTCCACTCCGTTCAGTCCGCCCCTTATTATGTGGTTGAGCGCGTTGTTGCCCGCACCTCCCACGCCGACTACCTTTATTACTTCTCTTGTCGGGTAGTTTGATTTGTCCAGCTGGAATATTTCAGTCATATCGGCCACAGTAAATCCCCCTTCGGTCACTCAGGGTCGATGTCTAAAAAAGGTCCTTGAAGGCATTTTTGATCCCTTCAAGCGGATTGAAGCCGGGGCCGGAAACCTTGTTATTCTCATCCAGCCTGATCCTGACTCTCGTTTCAGGCACTATGGAAGGTCTGCCTCCGTCGTCGGCGGATACGCCTCTGATAAGCGGATTGTCAAGGTAACGGAAGGGGTCCCTCTCACGTTCCGCGATATAACGGATGATGCCCGCTGCGGCCGCATATTCCTGCGTGTTCCTCCCGGGGGGCATCCTGTTCGCGTCTATGGGCGACGATACTCTGGAGGGAAGGTCCATTATGTCAAGTACAAATGCATCGATCCCCTCGGTCTTTGATACGCCCCCGGTAAGAATGATCCCTGCCGGAAGCATCGGGATGCCCGCTGCCTTGATCTGGGGACGGACCAGCATGTCGCAGAGCTCCTCGATCCGGCACCTTACTATTTCGTGGAGGTCATTTTTGGATATGCTGTAGTTCCTGCCGTTGTATACGAAATCGACAGTCTCAGAAGGGTCTTCGGGTGCTGTGAATACGGAGATCTCCCTCTTCAGCTCTTCGGATTTATTGAGGGGCAGCTTCAGAACGCTTCCTATGTCGTTTGTTATGTGGTCTCCGCCGACCGAGATCAGGCCAAGGTGCTTCGGCCTTCCGTCAGAGAATACAGCCACTCCGGTGGTCCCGCCGCCTATGTCTATGACGACGGCTCCCGCAAGGGCCTCTTCGGGCGAGATGACTCCCAGTGCCGAGGCAAGCGGCTTCAGCACCAGTCCGGCAACATCAAGTCCCGCCTTGTCAACGCAGTTCATAACGTTCTGGATGGTGGATGTAGGGACTATTACCGATTGCAGCTGTATATCCAGCCTGATGGCAGTCATGCCCAGAGGGTCATCTATGCCGACATTGCCATCGAGGGAATACTCTACCGGGATAGTGTGCAGAATGCTCTGGTTCGCCGGCACGGCGACATCCGCCTGAGCAGCCTCAATGACTCTTTCGATGTCCAGCTGCATTACCGGGCGGGGCGTCCGGCCGAGGGATACCATCCCCTTAGTTCTTATACTAGTGACTTCTCCGCCGCCAAAAGCCACGGTAACTTCTGTGATATCCTGGCCGACCATATTCTGCGCATCGCTGACAGCCTGCCTTACAGACCTGACAGCCTGGTCAAGATTAACTATGAGTCCCTTCCTGATACCATTTGACGGAGCCTGTCCAACACCGATGATCTGAGCTTCCTCGCTCCCCGGTTCCCTTTCCGCGACAACAACGGTGACCTTGCTTGTTCCGAGGTCAAGTCCGGCAAGGAGTTCAGGCTCACGATCTGATGGATAACCTGAGGCTTTCCTAAACAATCAAATAGCCCCCTCTCTTTAGATGAGAAACATTTTTCAAGACTTATTGTACCTTATTTTTCACAAGAATTTTATCTTTATATGTGGCGTCGATCAAGACATCCGGGGAAATCTTAGATAGATCGGGATAGATCTTTTTGATTGCCAGTCCCGACGTCTGCCATTCTCCGGGATCGTCGGGAAGCATTATGTTCGCCCCGTTGCCGCCGTCAGGACCGTAAAAGATCAGCCTTACGACATTATTGCCTTCCCTGAAGCCCGCCTGGATGAATTTCACCCTCTCCGACCAGCCCAAAGCTTTCAGGTTTTCATGCCAGAGTTTTATCTTCTGCAACGGAAGGCTGGAATGAAAGACGTTGCCGTGTTCGTCTGAAAGATCTGCAGGTGTCTCCCTGTCCGTCGACCAGGAGAGCATCGGAAGTGCGTCCGCCTTTTCCGAAGATGTGAAGGAATTCTCCCTGAGCGAACTCAGCCACATCCTCCCGTCTGCCGAAACATACCAGAACCTTCCGCCCCAGTACATCCTGAACGCTGCCTCGAGAGGAAGGACTTCAAGCCTGAATTTTCCCCATCCCGAAAGTTCCATCCGCAGGTTCACAGGGTAATATGCCTCAATGTTCCTGCAGTATTCCTCTTTTGACAGCCAGAACAGGATCCATACCTTTTCCTGACTGGGCTTTACAGTCCCCCAGACCACCTGTTCGGAGAGTATCCCCCTTGGGTCTATCTCTATACCGTAAAGCCTGAGAACGGCATATCTGGCCTCTGCAGCCGCAAGCATTCCGCCGGACAGAGACATGATAACAAAAAAAAGCTTAAGTCTCTTTTTAGTCCTTTTCGAAACTGCCCAGAAATTTAATTTCATATTCCAGATATACCCCGTGATCCCTGTACACCATCTCCCTGCAAAGCTCGCATAGTTCAAATATATCCCGGGATGTGGCATTGCCTTCGTTTTCAATGAAATTTGCGTGAGAGCGCGAGACCACTGCTCCTCCGACCCTCATCCCCTTGCAGCCTGATCTGTCCAGCAGGAGGCCGGCAGATGTTCCCTCCGGGTTCTTGAATACGCATCCCGCCGTCTTTCTTCCGAGCGGCTGACCCTTTTTCATGGCGGCGTACTTTTTGATCCTGTCAAAAATATCTGACCTGTTCTCCATTTTCAAAGATATCACACACGATGCAACAAGCACTATCAGGCTTTCGTCCAGGGGGCAGGCTCGGTACTTCCAGTGGAAATCATTCTTCGCAAGCCTTATTGCCCGGCCGTCGCGGCCGACCGCGGATGCCTCCTTCACAAGACCGCCGAATCCTGTGCCGTCGGCTCCGGCATTTCCCCAGATCGCTCCGCCCAGAGTTCCCGGAATGCCGGTAAGGAACTCAAGCCCGCCGAACCCTTTGCTCATCGCTATGGAAAGCAGTTTTTTTACATGTACGCCTGCTCCTGCTTCGATCTCCGCACTTTTGCCGTCGGCATTGCTCCTGATCTTTATGAAATCAAGCCTTCCGGTATGTATGACCGAGGCCTTTATCTGCCCGTCGGATACAAGTACGTTGGATCCCCCTCCAAGAACATAGAGAGGCAGATCTCGTTTAAGCGACGCCGCAACTGCCGAGTAAGCCTCTTCCGCGGTCACCGGCGCGTCAAATGTGCTGCATGTGCCGCCGACTCCCCATGTATTAAGGTCCCTGAGAGGATGATCTTTCGCCAAATCACTCTTTCCCCTCTTCTTTGCTCATGAGTTCGAGGGTCTCGCATATTTTTTTGCCTAGGGTGCCGACACTTCCCGCTCCTATAGTAAGGATCACGTCGCCGCTCCTCGCTGTTGAGCAGACGGAACGGACCAGGTCATCGAAGTTGCCTGAGAGTTCATAATGCGCCCTGTTGTCCTCGGACGCCGCGTCGAAGATCATCTTGGACGAGACCCCTTCTATCGGCATCTCGTCAGATCCGTAAACAGGAAGGATGAAAGCCCTGTCCGCCAGCGAGAGCGCATCGGCGAACTCCTTGTACAGCGCCGCGGTCCTGCTGAAGCGGTGGGGCTGGAAGACCGTAACCAGCCTTCGTTTCGGAAAAATTTTACGGACGGTGCTGAGCGTCGCGCAGATCTCGCTGGGATGGTGCCCGTAGTCGTCGTAAACCAGGATATCCCCGACCTCTCCCATCTTCTGGAGCCTGCGTTTTGCCCCTTTGAACCCGGCAAGTGCCGCCCTGACATTTTCGTCCCGTATGCCCATTTCATGAGCCGCAGCGCAGGCAGCAAGGGAATTCAGCACGTTGTGTTCGCCCGATACGGCAAGCACGACCCTGCCTGCCCGCTCTCCGTTCCGGTTAAGTGTGTATGAGACACCTCCGCCGTTGTTGTGGCACACCTCAGTGGCTCCCCAGTCCCAGCCTGTCCCCCATCCGTACGTGATCGTCCCGTCAGAAATGCCGTAATCTGAACAGAGCGTGTTGACTCCGGGGTCTTCCATGCAGACGATGCTTTTCCCGCCCTCTTTCCTGTGTGCCAGGAACTCCGCAAAAGCGTCCGTGACCGACTTGAATGTCATGTAGTGATCCCTGTGGTCCCAGTCGATATTTGTTATGACTGCGATCTCCGGGTGGAAATATACGAAGGAGCGGTCGCTTTCATCAAGCTCTGCGACCATATATTCACCCTGTCCCAGTTTGGCGTTCGTTCCTATGTCAGCCAGCTCGCCGCCTATGGCAACGGTAGGATCCGTGTCTGCAAGCTCTGCGATCAGCGAGATCATTGAGGATGTAGTCGTCTTGCCGTGTGTACCGGCTATCCCGACACCCCTCCTTGAGTTGAAGATGAGGCTGAGTATCTCTGCCCTGCGCGAGACTGTTATTCCCTGCTGCCAGGCCTTAAGTATCTCAGAGTGATCCTGGGGGATCGCGCTTGAATAGACGAGGATATTGGGCATGAAATCATCTATATGTTTTGCGTCGTGTCCCATCTCGATGGGGATATTCCTCTTTTTCAGGCTCTTCATGTATGAGGTCTGTATCATGTCACAGCCGGATACTCTGGCGCCGATCTGGTCAAGCAGGATGGCCAGGCCGCTCATTCCTGCTCCGCCTATCCCCATCAGGTGGATATTTTTCGTCTTAAGATCTTTGTCAGTAACAGTTGCCAATAAAAACTCTCCTTTCAAAAATAGGAAGAGACCGCAAGCCACAGGTCTCCGCAGATCTGTCCGGCGCCGTTGTGCCTTTCTTCTTTCCTGTTGTCCTTTTCATCCAAGAGGATATCATACAGTCTCATGATGTTTTTAGCAAAAGCTTCGCCGGCTCCCCTGCCGTTCCAGATAACGCCCCTGTTTTCCGAGGAGAACGAAACCGCATTGTGATACTGGTGATCATCTGCGGCACCTTCCCATGGTATCACGAGCGACGGGATCCCGAGGACCGAGACCTCGGTCAGCGTCGATCCTCCGCCCCTTACGACAGCAATGTCCGCAAGGCTGTAAAGCAGCTCGGTCTTCCAGACTTTCGGAAGAAGGAATACATTATCCTTTGCCTTTTCCGTTTCTTCCGATACGGCAGGTATGATAAAGGTCCATGATGAAAACTCTTCTTTTGATGCTGCCTCCAGGACAAGATCCTTTATCGTGGCACTGCCCAGAGATCCTGAAAATACCAGGGCCTTCGGCCCATCCGGGAGTTCCCCCGGCAGTCCGAGTTCCGACCATGCCTTTTCACGCGGCAACAGATCAAACTCCCTCACCGGAACTCCTATCCTCGTGTATTTTGAGGCGGGCAGTGGAAGACATTCCCTCCAGCCTGAGAATATCTCGACGCCCATTCGTGACGCTATCCTCGTTACCTTTCCGGCGTACGCGTTCTGCTCGTGCACCGCCGACGGGATCCTCAGCATTCTGGATGCGAGGAGTACAGGGAAGGTCACATACCCTCCGAAGAGAAGCACGAAGTCCGGCGACTCGGACCTGATGAAAGCCGCGGATTCCCTGAGCGCAGTGAACTGGCCCCAGGTACGCTTCAGCCTGTCAAGTCCTTCTCCCGAAAGCGGAGATCCGTCAATATTAAGCCGGTACGGCTCTATCCCTGCGGAGGCATATATTTCGAGCTCAAGCGGACGCCTGCCGCAGATGTACGATACAGAGACATCCGGCTTGTTTCTGCCGACCCACCGGCCGAAAGATATGGCCGGCCAGATGTGGCCTCCGGTCCCTCCCGCCGCCAGGATCAGTTTGCCGGTCATGGCCTCTCCTCCCTGCCGTAGCTCTCTTTTTCCAGCCGCAGCATTATCCCGATCCTTGACCACATAGTCAGCAGCGAGGTGCCTCCGTAACTGATAAAAGGAAGAGGCATCCCCGTCAGGGGTATCAGCTTTGTAACTCCTGCCACATTTATCACCAGAGGCAGGATCACAGTCAGGGTGACCCCCCATGTGAGCGACGACTTGAAGCCGTCAGGGACCCTGTAATAGACCATCCTGGTCTGGCTGACCCAGAAGGCAAAAAGTCCTATCACGCCCAGTGTCCCCATCAGTCCCAGCTCTTCGCCTATCGCGGCATAGATGAAGTCCGTATAAGCGGCAGGAAGGTAGTTGAGCTTCTGAAAACCGTGTCCGAGCCCCGTTCCCCAGAAGCCTCCGTTTGCAAATGCTATCAGCCCCTGTATCGCCTGAAAACCCTTGTCAAGTGGGTCGCTCCAGGGATCCATGAACGCCGCGACCCTTCTCATCCTGTAAGGTTCAAGGAATATCAGCAGGGGAAATATGAGGCCCCCCAGCAATCCTCCTGCGATAACGGGCCACTTCCATCCTATCCTCTCCACATACATCCCCATCGATACCAAAAAGATCAGTATTATTGTACCGAGGTCGGGCTGCAGTGAAAGCGGCAGGGCAGCTATACCCACCAGCATTATCGTGGAGAGGAAAGCCTTTCCCGGGTCCTTGTCCCACCTTGAAAGCAGTTTGGCAAGGTGCAGCGCTATAGCAAGGCATAGCAGCTCACCCGGCTGTATGGATATCGACGAACCCGGAACATTTATCCAGCGGCTGGCTCCTCCCACGTTCATCCCTATGCCGGGAATGAGGGGAAGCCAGCTCATCAGCCATGTCAGGATAAGTATAGGAGCGCTCATTTTTATCCAGAAACGCAGGGGGACGGAAAATACCACGAACATCCCTGAGAGTGCTATAAGCAGCCACTGCGCCTGCTTTATCCCCATCTGAAAAGGCGTTCCGGTCTGAGTGAATGAGTTCGGGCTTGTAGTGGATGTGATCATAAGGATCCCGACCCCGCTCAATATGAGGGGGATGACCCAGATAAAGGGATTGATCCTGTAGTGCCTCTTATTTTCCCGAATTTCGTCCGCTCTCAGCATGGCCTATGAATCTCTCTCTATGATCCCTTTTACGATCCGGCAGAAATGGTCTCCTCTTGCGCCGTAGTTTGGGTACATGTCCCAGCTGGTGCACGCCGGCGAGAGCAGCACCGTCTCTCCGGGCGCCGCAATTCTGGAAGCGGTTTCCACAGCCTCTTCCATGGTCGAGACCACGGAGTAATTTTTGAATCCTGCCCCGTCGAGAGCCAAGGCGATTTTTCCCTTCTCTTCGCCGAGGAGCACCGCGCTTTTGGCGTACTTCAGGACGGCCTCGGCAAGCGGGGCGTAATCCTCGCCCTTGCCCCTGCCGCCAAGTATCATTACCTTGTCCCCGTCAAGGGAACTCATAGCTGTCACTGTTGCTGCAACATTGGTGCCCTTCGAATCGTCAACGAAGGTTATCCCCCTGAATATGCCTGCAAATGCGCAGCGGTGCTTCGGAGGTTCGTATGCGGAGATAACGTCCGGAGCTGCCGGACTGAGGCCGAGGAGCACAAGCGCCGCAGTTGCCATCGCCGCGTTTTCGATATTGTGAGATCCCAGGAGCCTGACCGCTTCGAAATCAAAAAGTTTTATCGGCTCTATGCCGGAATCCGGGCATAAATATGCAGCAGAGCTCTCCCTGTCCAGATATATGCCCCTTCCTGAGGGATCCGGCCTGTCCCAGGTCAGGGGGCAGTCCCTTCCCTCAGGGACGCCCAGAGCTTCGCAGTCCCTCCTCTGGCAGATGGCCGTACCGTCATCCTTCAGGCGCCGGATCACATTCGCCTTGGCTTCTACATACTTCCCGTAGGAACCGTGCCAGTCTATGTGATCAGGTGCAAGATTGGTGACGACGGCGATGTCGCACATGAACCTCTCAAGCCTGCTGAGCTGGAAACTGCTCAGTTCAAGGACCAGATAAGCTGTATCCATAAAGGCGGCATTCGCTGCGGGATCGCCGATGTTGCCCCCCGTCATCGAGACCGCCCCGGATCTTTCAAGAAAATAGCCCGCCATAGAGGCAGTCGTCGTTTTGCCGTTGCTTCCGGTTATCGCTATTATCTTACCTGACAGGAAGGGATATACGAAGTCAAGTTCGCTTGTGACAGGTATCCCCTTAGAAGATGCCTCAAGCAGGATCGGGATGTCAGACGGGATGCCCGAGCTTACAACTATTTCGTCAGCCTCAAGAAGTTTTTCAGTGTTCCCTCCGGATTCCCACCTTATTCCTGTGGAGCCGAACGCCGCGGCTGTTTCCTGCGGTATCTCATTAAGATCCGAAACGAACACGTCCGCTCCCAGTTTTTTTGCAAGCTCCGCCAGCGATCTTCCGCTGACCCCTGCACCGATCACAGAGAGCCTTTTTCCCTTGTAAGCAAGATCATTGACCATCCCGACTCCCCCAACAGATCAGATTCAAGTTTATGCCAAACGGTTATTTTATACCAAAACCATCAGCATTAACAATACGGACATAAGCACCAGCATGCCGACGGCATGTATTATCCAGAACCTTGTCACTATCTGAGTCTCTTTCCACCCGAGCATCTCAAAATGGTGGTGTACCGGACTCATGAGGAATATTTTCTTGTTGAAGCCCCTGATAGAAATTATCTGAAGGGCTACTGACATTATTTCCAGTCCAAATATGAATGAAATTGGTATTACAAAGATAAATGCATCCGATACAACGCACAGGGAAAGGAGAAGTCCGGCAAAAAAGTGCGCTCCGACATCTCCCATGAAAACGTTTGCAGGATGGCAGTTGTGCCATAAAAACCCAAGACATATCCCTGCGCCCGATGCGATAGGGAAGATGATCGAAGGTTCGCCTCCCAGAAACGAAAGGGCTCCCAGAAGAGAGATAAGCACAGACCCCGCAGCCAGCCCGTCAAGTCCATCCGTAACGTTCACCGCATTCTGAAGCCCGACTCCGGTGAAGACAAGAAGAACTATGCCGACATACCTGGGTACCGAGACAAATACCAGGTCAAGGGCGGGAGGAGTGGTCCACAGGGCCCATGGTACTGTCACGGCGATCTGAAGGGCCAGTTTTTCCATGCTCTTAAGCCCGTCACTCGACCTTTTCGAATACTTCAGCCAATCATCCAGTAAGCCCACCGCTGCGGCAAGGACCGGATAGAGAGCGATCTTTCCTATCTTGTGGAGGTCTGAGTAGGGGCTTAGGAAGTATCCTGCGCAAACTGCGGCAAGGAAGACGGGGATAAATATTATCCCGCCCATGGTTGGAGTTCCGGTCTTGGTCTTTTCATGCCACGACGGACCGTAGAGCTTTGCGACCTGCTCTATTTTAAGCCTGTGCATTTTGTCCGTCCACTTCCCCTGAAGAAATATCTCTGCGGTCAGTGAGAAGAAAAGCACGAGAACAAATCCGGTATACATATCAGCCCTCCGTCAGCAGCGCTGCGAACCTCTTAAGTCCGTATGAGTTCGACCCCTTGACCAAAACGACCGAATCGTGTCCGGCAAGCTCCTCGGCAAGAGGTGTAAGCTCTTCAAAAGTCATGTATCTCTCGGCGTTTGCAGGAATGACTGCCTCAGGATCGAACCATTCCCCGCCAAGAAGAAGCACCCTCCTGAAGCCTGTGATCATCTTGAGGATCTCCTGATGCCACATGGCTGAGGATCTTCCAAGTTCTCTCATTCCGCCCAGTACGGCATATGGGGTAAGTGATGAGCTCTCTGCCACACTGAGCGTATTCTTGAGGGCGGCTCCCATGGAACTGGGATTTGCGTTGTACGCTTCGTCGATCACCCATTTGTTTCCGGGCAGCTTTTTGCAGATACCCCTGCCCGCTATGGGTACGAACCCGGAGAGAGCCTCTTGCACCGCATCTTCGCTTATCCCGTAGTGAAGGGCTGTGAGAAAGGCATAACCGACGTTGTAGGAATGCTGCAGCCCGAACAGGTTCGCCCTGAGTTCGACACTTTTTCCCATGAAGTCATAAAAGGAGGCAAGCGCTGCTCCCCCGTCATCCAGTGACAGTTTCTGGTCTGTGATCTTCAGGTCGGCTCCGGCGCACTTCCCGACACCGATTTTATTAATGTTATTATATTTATAGGACAATTCATTTCCGAGCAGCATGTTGTCAGAGTTATATATGATCGTGTCAAGCATTTTCGACTCACATATTTCCATCTTTGCCCTGAGAACTCCCTCAATGTTTTCAAATCCTTCAAGGTGGGCAGGCGCGACTTCGGTTATCACCGCTGTTTCGGGCGGGAACAGCGAGACCATCTCCCTTATTTCGCCGAAATGGTTCGTTCCGAATTCAAGGACCAGGACCTCTGTATCCTCAGCCATTGCAAGGATCGTAAGGCTGCACCCGACTACAGTGTTGAAGCTTCTTATTGCGCTGTGCACCTTCTTTTCCGTTTTCAGAAGGCTCACCGTCAGCTCCCTGGTAGTCGTTTTGCCTACGCTTCCGGTTATCCCTGTCAATCTGGGAGAGACACGCTTCAGGTAATCCCTGGCTATAACGGGGAGAGCCGTGGCTGTGTCCTGAACGGCTATTACAGATACACCGGAAAACTCAGGTTCGTCAAGCATCAGCTCCTCAACTCTGGAGATGTCCACCAGGAGAAGTTTGGCTCCCCTTTCTATCGCGTTGTGGACATAAAGGTGGCCGTCCGTTTTCTCTCCCCTGAGTGCCACAAAGGCGTCGCCGGGCCCGACGTCCCTGCTGTCGCTCTTCCACGGCCTGCACAGCCTGACATCAGGCCCGCAGTGGGTGCCTTCAGCCCATTCCGCCGCATGAGAAGCCATCACGTGGTCCATCAGATCACCTCTTTGCCGTTTTCTCTGCACCACTCAACGACAACATTTTTGTCTAGGAAGGGTATGGGACCATCCTTCAATATCTGGTACGGTTCGGGTCCTTTTCCCGCAATAAGGAGTATGTCGTCCGGACCCGACCTTTTCAGGCCCTCAAATATCGCGGCCTTCCTGTCGACTATCCTTTTATACTCCCGTGAATGTTTTCTTGCTCCGACCTCTATCTCGGAGACTATAAGATCGGGATCCTCGCTCCTGGGATTGTCCGACGTTATGATCACGGAATCTGCAAGTCTCGCAGCTATTTCTCCCATGATGGGGCGTTTTGTCCTGTCCCTGTCTCCGCCTGCTCCGAAGACCACGGCCAATTTGCCCTTACATACGCTCCTCAGCGTCACTAGGACCTTTTCAAGTCCGTCGGGACTGTGGGCAAAATCTATCACGCATGTACCGGAACCTGAGACCAGGTAACGTTCAAGCCTTCCCGGCACCTGTTTCATTCTCAGCAGGCCTTCCAGCGCCTCCTTGTCTCCCACTCCAAGCGACCAGCAGAGGGAAAGGGCCTGAAGCGCGTTAAGGATGTTGTACTCTCCCAGAAGCGGCAGTCTTGAGGCGACAGGCATCTTAGAGTCGGGGGTACGTATTTCGACATCCATGCCTTCCGCAGAAGTCCCTTTGATCTCCGCGAAGAACTTTGAGGATCTGTCTTTCGTGCCGTAGCTTATGGCCTTGCTGCCAAGCTCGCCGAAAAGCCTCATCCCGTAGCTGTCGTCTATGTTGACCGCTGCAAGCCAGTTGTTTCGCATGTATCTTTCAAACAGCATTTTTTTGGCCAGGTAATAGGATTCCATATCTCCGTGGAAATCAAGGTGGTCGACCGTAAGATTAGTGAAGCCTCCCCTGTCGAACCTTACTCCGTCTATCCTGCCCTGCACCACAGCATGGGAGGAGGTCTCCATCACGCAGGCACCGCAGCCGTTCCCTGCCATCCTGTCCAGCCAGTACTGCAGGTCAGAACCCTCGGGGGTGGTATGTTCGGCATCCTCCGCAGTATCCCCGTCGTCATAGTAGATCGTGCCGAGCAGTCCCGTCTTGATTCCGGAATTTTCAAGTATGGATTTTGTCATGAAAGTCGATGTGGTCTTACCGTTCGTACCTGTCAGAGCTATCATTTTGAGCTTTTTCGCAGGTTCGTCGTAAAGCAGGGATGCAACTACCCCCATGTTGCGTCTGATATCTTTTGAGATTATCTGGGGTATCGGCAGATCCAGCCTGCGTTCGCAAAGAAGCATCACGGCACCGGACCTGTATGCCTTTTCTGCATAGTCATGTCCGTCGCTGTGCTCCCCGCTCACACATGCGAAGAGAGATCCGGGACCTGCTTTCCTGCTGTCCGAGACCAGCCGTGTGATCTCGCCCTGATCTTCCGTTCCCCGGTTTTCAGGCAGCCAGAGCGTATGGTCAAGGTCGCTCTTTTCAAGTTTTTCAAGCAGTTTATCCACTCTCATGCTAAAACACCCCCGTATGCTGGTCTGTTCTGAATCTTTTTAAATGTCTCCCGTCCTGCGCTTCGTTCCGGGATCACCTGATGACCTTGCCCTTCCTTGTGCACCAACCCATAAGGGTATCCTTGTCGGAATATGGGACAGGCCCCTCCTTCAGGATCTGGGAAGTCTCCGGCCCTTTGCCTGCAAGCACGAGGATATCTCCGGGCGAGAGCATATCAAGTCCATACCCGACTGCCTCTTCCCTGTCGACCATCACCGTACATGCAGCGCTGTATCGTTTCGCTCCGCTCAGTATTTCTTCGGCGATCATCCGGGGATCCTCGCTTTTGGGGTTGTCGGAGCTGATTATCACGTGGTCTGCCAGGCGCGACGCAGTCTCTCCCATAAGCGGCCGCTTACTTTTGTCGCTCTCGCCGCTTGCGCCGAATATGACGGTCAGCCTGCCCTCACAAACCGACCTCAGAGCTGTGAGTATCTTTTCAAGTCCGTCGGGGTTATGCGCAAAATCTATCACACACGTCCCGCTTCCTTCGATGATATACCTTTCAAGGCGGCCGGGCACCTGTCTCATCTTCGAAAGACCGTCAAGAGCCGCCTCTGTCTCTGTTCCGGACGTCCATGAGAGCGACAGCGCCTGGAGCGCATTCATCACATTGTATATTCCGAGAAGCGGAAGCCTGGCTCCGATCGGGATACCGCAGCCCGGCATGGTTATCTCAACATCCGTTCCCTCTGCGGATGCCTGCTTTACCTCGGCAAAGAAATCCGCATTCCTGTCTGAAAGGCTGTAGCCGACGGACCTTTCGCCAAGTTCCCTGTGCAGAAGCGCTCCGTAGGGGTCGTCAAGGTTTACCGCCGCACGGCGCTCGCCCCTCATATAGCCGTTAAAAAGCCTTCTTTTTACCTCGAAGTACGACTCCATATCCGCATGGTAGTTAAGGTGATCCACTGTAAGGTTTGTAAATCCGGCCCTGTCAAAAAGGACTCCGTCGATCCTTCCCTGGCATATCGCATGTGAAGAAGCCTCCATCACACAGGCGCCGCATCCGTTCCGGACCATTCTGTGAAGCCACAGCTGCAGGTCGGATCCCTCGGGAGTGGTATGTTCCGCATCCTCTTTGTCCACACCGTCGTCGCATCGGACCGTACCCAAAAGGCCGGTTTTGATGCCTGAGCTTTCAAGTATGGACTTCGTCATGAATGCGGATGTGGTCTTCCCGTTGGTGCCGGTGATACCTATCATTGTAAGCCTCGAGGACGGTTCCCCGTAAAGGACAGAGGCCACCCTGCCCATGTTCCTTCTGACATCGCCGCAGATCAGCTGCGGGATGCCGATATTCAGGGGATGTCCGCAAATCAGGAGGGAAGCGCCGGAAGAAACAGCCGACTGAGCGAAGTCATGTCCGTCGGAGTGTTCGCCCTCCACACAGGCAAATATCGACCCCGGCCTGACTTTCCTGCTGTCCGAGACCAGTTCGCAGACCTCGGTCTGATCAGCCCGTCCGCAGTCGCCTGCGTCATGGATCGTGATATCCAGAGGGCTTTTTTCCAGCAAAGAGAACAGAGAGCTTAACTTCATATAAACACCTCCATCAGATCCAAAGGGCAATTTTAGTGCCGGTATGTTCGATAGGTCAAGAAGTCAATTTTTCAGGATCCGCCGCTGCCGCTCAGTTTGCTTTCGTCCTCATCGGACCGTTTCCCGAAGGGGATATCTGCATGATGTCCTCCGCGATCGACTTAAAGATCGGCGCTGCGATCTGTCCGCCGTAGTACCTGGCTCCCTTAGGTTCTCCAAGGCTGATCATCATCACATACCTGGGCTTCTCTTCCGGCCAGAACCCGACGAAGGATGCCACGTAATGCCCCTTCGAATACTCCCCAGCCGCAGCTATTTGGGCAGTTCCCGTCTTCCCTGCAATCGATACTTTAGGTGAATAAGCCATTTTTCCTCCGCCTTCACTGACTACTCTCTTCATTGCCGCTCTCATGAACTCGGAGGTGGCCGGAGACATTACCTGGTAGCGGACCCTTCTTCCTCCCTTGTGGATCACTTTTCTGTCGGTGTCCAGCACCTCTGCTATCAGGTACGGCTTCAGAAGCGATCCGCCGTTTGCTATGCTCCCTATCGCCATTACAGCCTGCAGAGGTGTGACCGCGATCCCCTGCCCGATGAAAATGTTGGCAGGAACAGTACCGAGCCACTCTTCGGGTGACTTTATGAGACCTGATTCCTCTCCCGCAAGCTCGACCTCGGTCTTCTCCCCGAAGCCGAATTGTCTGAGCATACCGTACGCCTGATGCCGAGGTACGCCCATCGACATCAGACTCATGCCTATGTTGCAGGAGTTCATCAATACATGAGTCAGATCCTGCATTCCGTGCGCTTTTTTGTTTACATCGCTCATGGTCTTGTCCGCCAGCTTCATGGTGCCCCTGCAGTTATAATGGCTGTTCTTGTTTGCGGCTGCCGTTTCAATAGCTATCGACATAGTGATCGGTTTGAAGATGGATCCAGGTTCAAATACTCGGCCCACTACATTATTCCTTACGGCATCCTGATCCTTGAGGTTCGTCCTGTCGTTCGGATCCAGCGACGGATAGCTTGCAAGGGCAAGTATCTCGCCCGTGAGAGGGTCCACGCACACTCCTGCGCCCCACGAGGCGTTTGCCGATTTGGCGCCCTCGCTCAGGCGCCATTCCATGATCTGTTGGATGCGGGAGTCAAGAGTAAGTTTTATCGTTCCGGAGGTGTTTTTCAGGACCCCGGATTTTCCGCCCATGATGTCCAGAGTCTTGCCCTTTGAATCCCTCGTCAGAAACCTTGTCCGTGGGGGGGAGTAAAGAATATGGTTCCATGCAAGCTCTACTCCTGCCTGCCCATAGTCGTCGATATCACAAAAGCCGAGCACGTGGGAGGCCAGTTCTCCGTGCGGATATACCCTTATCCTCTCGCTGATGGTGTAAAGCCCCGGTATTTCGTTCTTGAAAAGCGAATCAGCCTTTTCCTTTGGGACGTTTCGCGCTACCCAGTGGAAGCGGCCGGTCAACCCCCTCCGGAATTTCTTTGCGGTACTTTCACCAAAAGGTCCGGTCAGCAGATCCGCGCTTTTGGGATCCCAATACTTGGGGTCGATAAAAAAACTCGTGGCAGGTACAGAGACTGCAAGCGGGATCCCGTTACGGTCTATGATCTCCCCCCTGGAGGCGCTGACTGCCACGCTGGCCCAGTATTGTTTCTGCGACTGCCTTACTACCCGGATGTCGGGGTTTAGCTGTATCCATGCCGTACCGGCCGCGAGGACTGCGAGTGCGACATATACAGCCCCCCATACAGACTTTGAGCGCCTGATGCATTCAGGCTCGTTTTTCTTAATTCTTGGCATGTGCCTTCCTTACAAAAGGATTGATGTAATCCAGGAAGCCTATCTCCTCTTCCGTCGGATATACCACAGCCTGCGCGGTGAGAACGTCCGAATTTTCCACCTTGACGACCCTTATGTTCTCAGCGTTTACCATACCGAGCTCTTCGCGTGCGTAACTGTATATCCTTGCCGGAGACAGGAGCTCCGAATATTTTTTTGACATTTCAAGGTTATTTTCCCTGCATGCCTCGATCCTGCCTGCTGTTTCGGAAATTCGGTGTTCAAGGTAAAGTCCGTACAGCCTAAGAGTTCCCAGAGCGGCTGCGCAGATAAAGACGAATAAAAAACATATCACGAAAAGCGATGAGTGAGGCCTTTCAGCTTCATGTCGGCATTCTGTGTATTGCATCGGCCTTGTCTCCTTTCCCTGAAATTCCTGTCTCAGATCCAAATATCCTCAGTTTGGCGCTTCTTGATTTATTGTTGCTTTCGATCTCGTTTTCGGAGGGAGTTATCGCCTTCCTCGGACTTGACCGTCCCAATCCCTGCTCTTCCCACTTCCTGAACCTTGTTTTGACTATCCTGTCCTCAAGTGAGTGGTAGGATATCGCCAATATCTTCCCGCCAGGCCTTATCACTTTAAGGGCGCCGTCCAATGCCTCTTCAAGCGCATCCATCTCATCGTTTACCGCGATCCTGAGTGCCTGGAATACCTTTCTTGCCGGATGCCCGCCCATTTTTCTCTGTACCGGAGCCGGCAATATCTCTCTTATCAGCTGAACTAGGTCTCCGGTAGTTTCCAAAAATTCCCCGGCTTCTCTCTTTCTTACTATTCCCAGGGCGATGCGGTACGCATGCTCCTCTTCGCCGTATTTCCTGAAGATCCCGGTCAGTTCCTTCACAGAACCTCTGTCCAGTATTTCTTTCGCCGTCATCCTGCTGTTCGTCTTTTCGGAGGCATCCATCCTCATGTCGAGGGGGCCCGATTCCTGAAACGAAAAACCTCTCTCCGGCTCAGTGATCTGCATGTTTGAAACGCCGAGGTCGAAGAGAACTGCCGAGGCGCCGGTCCATCCCGGCCTGTCCGTAAGTTTTTCAATGTGCCTGAAGTTGTCGGCGGTTATTTCAAACCTTCCCCGATAGCGGGAGAGGTTCACGCTTGCCGCCTCTCTTGCAAACGGATCCTGATCGAAGCCTATAACGTAAGCATTGATGCACTTCTCCATGATATATCCGCTGTGTCCGCCCAGCCCCAGTGTCGCGTCTACGGTCGTCCCGACTTCTTCCCATGGCCTGAGTGCTTCAAGCACCTCATTCACCATTACCGGGACATGTTCTTTCATATTCCCTCGAGATCCTCAGCCAGGTCGCTGAAATCCATAAGTACGCCGCTGCGCTGTTCCTCCCACCTGGAGCTGTCCCAAACCTCGAGATGATCTTCGAGTCCGATGAGGGTGACCTCCTGATCGATCCCCGCGTACTCTCTCAGCGCCGAAGGAAAAAGGACCCTCCCCGAACCGTCTATTTCAAGCTCTGTCGCCATTGAAAGGAGCACTCTCCTGAAATCGCGGGTCTTTTTCTTGAAGGAGGAAAGATCTTTGAGTTTCAATATAAGTTCTTCCCATCTGCTTACCGGGTAGAGTGCGATACAGCGGTCTATGCCGATGGTGGCAACAACGGACGAACTAAGCTCTCCTCTGAATCGGGAGGGCAATACCGTCCTGCCTTTACTGTCCAGTTTGTGGTTGTAGCTCCCCACCAGCATGTACTATTCACCCACTTTGCTCCACTTTCTACCACTTTGTCCCACATTATACCCAATGATATTACAAAGCAATACCTTTAAATTTAATCCTATAAACAAAATTAGGTCTAGAGGCTCAAAATATTGAATTTCCGTGACTATGACAGCGTTTTGTTAGCCTTGTTTTTATATAAAATCATATTGCATCCTCTGTGTATGCATACAGAAAAATTAGTCAAACATTATGTTTTTAACTATATTTTAATATTTTGTTAAAATATAAAGAGGCGCGACAGGCCTAAAAGACCAGTTGCGCCTCTTTATGGGGAGCACTCAATAAGCCGGGTTTTGTAAAGGACCGAGTCCTTTCCGGCCATTTATCTAATTCCGCCCTTGCAGACGGACTTAAGCGGTCGTACCCGGGAGTCAGCGGGCAGCCTCGTCCTCCCCTATTCGACCTTGCTCCGGATGGGGTTTGCCTGGCCCGAAGGTCGCCCTTTCGGCCGGTGGGCTCTTACCCCGCCTTTTCACCCTTACCGGTTTTCACCGGCGGTATCTCTCTGTGGCACTTTCCCTGAGTTCGCACTCGCAGGATCTTCTCCTGCATCCTGCCCTGCGGAGCCCGGACTTTCCTCCCGCGCATAGCGCCGGCGGCCGGATCTCGTACTCCCTTCTCCAGTATAACAGATTTTTAACTGAACTTTCCGAGATCACGCCAAATCACTCAGGGTCTCAAATCAAAAGACAAAAATATAGCGGACGCCAAACCGAATTTTCACTTACAATAACTTCGGTTTGGGTCCGCCGTTCAGTTGTCATAAAAAATATCCTAGTGGGAGCGGACGATCTCCTTTATTACCATCAGCCTTGAGAGGGTCGACCGCTCCATTTCTTCCAGCTTCATCGAGATGGAGTGGATGGTCTCGGCAAACGAAGGGATCATTACATGCTCCAGCGCGTTTACCCTTCTCCTTGTCCTCTCTATCTCAAGTGCCATCGACTTCAGGGCCTTTTCCTCCGCGGCAAGCCTGACGAGCCTTGGCATGAGCTTCAAAAATTGTTCCAGTGCGATGTCAAGGCTTCCGGGGGATGTTCCCAGACCGTAGCTCAGTTCCACTTTCTGTTCAGGCAGTTCAAATGAAGGGGCGCGCACGCTCATCAGGTTAACGAACTTGACCTTTACTCTCATGTCGCCGCCGGCATTCATGAGAGTCTGCTCGAGCATTTCAGGCAATGTCTGGGCCCTTGCGAGAAGAAAGCCCGCATAGCATGAACCGATCTCTTTTTCGATCTCCTGCCTAAGCTCCCAGACAGATCTCGCCTTCTCGAGAAACGCCTTAACAAGTGCGTCCTGCTTGTCTTTCAGCAGCTTGTGCCCCCTCTTGGCTACGACAAGCTGTCTCTTGAGCTTTGAAAGCTCCATCCGGTTGGGGTTGACGTTCAGCGCCTTCGCCATAAGAGGTCACCCCTTCCTATGCTTCTTTGGTCTCAAGCGTCTCGTCTTTTTGGGCTTCGAAGAGCGGCTTCAGATACTTTTCGATGTACTCGTCCCTTACTCGCTTGAGTTCCTTTGTAGGAACGATCGTGAGAAGTTCCCATCCCAGAAGGAGCGTCTCCTCCACTGTCCTGTTCTCATACTCTCCCTGACGTACATATTTGTCCTCGAAGAGGTCCGCGAACCTGGCAAATGCCTTGTCTTCTTCAGAAAGAGCTCCCTCTCCGAGTATGACTGCGAGCTCCTTTGCCTCCTTGCCTCTGGAGTACGCGGCAAAGAGCTGGTTCATCAGGTCTGCGTGGTCTTCGCGGGTCTTGCCCTTTCCAATGCCCTTGTCCTTCAGTCGGGAGAGCGACGGCATGACGTCGACAGGCGGATAGATGCCCTTGCGGTGGAGTCCCCTCGCCAGGATTATCTGACCCTCGGTGATGTATCCCGTCAGGTCCGGGATCGGGTGGGTCTTGTCGTCTTCCGGCATTGTCAGTATCGGGAGCTGTGTGATGGATCCGTTTTTGCCGCGAAGTCTGCCGGCCCGCTCATACATGGTCGCAAGGTCAGTATAGAGGTATCCGGGATAGCCGCGTCGGCCGGGGACTTCCTTACGCGCTGCCGAGATCTCGCGGAGCGCTTCGCAGTAGTTCGTAAGGTCCGTCAGTATTACAAGAACGTGCATGTCCTGTTCGAATGCCAGGTACTCAGCAGCCGTAAGGGCAAGGCGCGGGGTCGAGATGCGCTCTATCGCCGGGTCGTCCGCAAGGTTGACGAACATGACTGTGCGTTCGAGGGCTCCGGTCTTCCTGAAGTCCTCCATAAAGAAGGATGCCTCTTCAAATGTAATGCCCATGGCGGCGAACACAACGGCAAAGTTTGCGTGTCCGCTGATGACGGTTGCCTGGCGGGCGATCTGTGCGGCCATGTGGTTGTGGGGCATGCCGCTTCCGGAGAATATGGGCAGTTTCTGGCCCCTGACAAGCGGGTTCATTCCATCAATAGTCGAAATACCTGTCTGAATGAACTCAGAGGGGTAGTCTCGGGAATATGGGTTCATCGGGTTGCCGTTGACGTCCAGGTAGGCATCCGGGATTATGGGGGCGCCGCCGTCTATCGGGTCTCCCCTTCCGTTGAATATCCTTCCCAGCATATCTTTTGACACAGGCAGCTTCAGGACATCGCCGAGGAACCTGATCTGTGTTGTGTTGACGTCGATTCCGGTGCTTCCTTCGTAGACCTGGACAAGGGCTTTGTTTTCAGATATTTCGAGCACCCTTCCGCGCCTGCGCTCGCCTGAGCCGAGACGTATCTCTGCCAGTTCGTCGTAGCTGACATCCTCGATCTTATCAACCATCATAAGCGGGCCGGAAAGGTTGGAGATCGTTCTGTACTCCTTAGGCAACATCATCAATACCACCTCCGGCAGCGCTTAGTTTTCCAAGTTCGGTCTTAATTGCGGTCTCAAGAGCGTCAAGCTTGTTTAGCTCATTCTCTTCGGTGTATCTCATGCGTGCGATCTCTTCCCTGATGGGAAGGTCTATTACGGAGTGCAGCAGCCCTCCGCGGCTAAGCACCTGCATCCCGAGGTGATGGAAGGCAAGGATGTTCCTTAGCATCTTGAACTGCTTGTCCATCGATGCGTATGTGTCTATCTCGTGGAATGAGTTCTGGTGAAGGAAATCTTCCCTTATCGACTTTGAGGTCTCAAGGACCATCCTCTCCTCCTTGGACAGGGCATCGATGCCGACCAGGCGTACTATTTCCTTAAGCTTGTCCTCATCTTCAAGAAGGCTCATGGCTTCCGTTCTGTATCCGCTCCACTCGCCGTCATATATGGCATCCCAGTGCTCTCCCATTGTATGGGCATAGAGCGAATAGCTCGAAAGCCAGTTGATTGCCGGAAAGTGCCTCTGGTAGGCAAGCTGTGCGTCAAGGCCCCAGAAGACCTTGGTGACTCGCAGCGTGTTCTGTGTGACCGGTTCCGAAAGGTCTCCTCCGGGAGGTGAGACGGCCCCTATTACAGAAACGGCCCCTTCCCTCCCGTCGCTTCCGCAGCAGATGGCCCTTCCTGCCCTTTCATAGAACGAAGCGAGCCTTGTACCGAGGTATGCGGGGTAACCCTCTTCTCCGGGCATTTCCTCAAGGCGGCCGGACATCTCACGGAGAGCCTCAGCCCAGCGCGACGTCGAGTCGGCCATGAGAGCCACCGAGTAACCCATGTCACGGAAATATTCAGCTATCGTTATCCCGGTGTATATCGAGGCTTCACGTGCGGCAACAGGCATGTTTGATGTGTTTGCTATAAGCAGAGTCCTCTTCATCAAGGGCTGTCCGGAACGCGGGTCCTCAAGTTCCGGGAATTCAAGCAGGACGTCCGTCATCTCATTGCCGCGCTCTCCGCAGCCGATGTATACGACTATCTCTGCATCCGCCCACTTCGCGAGCTGGTGCTGTATGACCGTCTTTCCGGAGCCGAAAGGTCCGGGGACGCATGCCGTACCGCCCCTTGCTATCGGAAAGAAGGTGTCTACTACCCTCTGTCCCGTAGTGAGGGGGATCTCAGGCGGAAGTCTCTTGACGACCGGACGCGGCTTACGTACAGGCCACCTCTGAAGGAGGCAGACCTCATGGTCCTTGCCCTTTGCGTCAGTGATGACCGCGACAGTTTCTTCAACGGTGAATTCGCCCTGCCTGATCTCCCTGACCGTGCCCTTCAGTCCGTGAGGCACCATGACTTTGTGGTCCACAAGCACCGTCTCCTGAACGGAACCGAGGAAGTCGCCGGGAGATACCTCCGCTCCGGCTTCAACCGAGGGAACAAAAGTCCATTTTTTAGTCCTGCTCACCGCCGGAACGCTTATCCCGCGAAGGATGTAGGGGCTTTCTGCGGTCCTTTCGATGCTCTCCAGCGGACGCTGGATGCCGTCAAAAAACTCTTCGATAAGTCCCGGGGCAAGTTCAACGCTCAAGGGTTCCCCTGTGCTTACGACAGGCTCTCCCGGCCTGAGGCCCGAAGTTTCTTCGTATACCTGCACAGAAGCCGTATCATCTTTAAGTTCGATAATTTCACCGACAAGCCCCGCATTCCCGACCCTTACGACGTCGAACATGCAGGCTCCGGCCATGCCTTTAGCAATTACAAGCGGACCGGAGATCTTTGCGATGAATCCTGCTATGGCATTAGGAGTAGCCACTCACATCGCCTCCATTTTCATCATTTCACACCAAAGATATCCATGCCGACAGCCCGCTCCACATTCCTTCTGATCGAACTGAGGCCGACTCCCATGGATCCGCTCTGGTTGGGTACCGGTATTATGCACATATCCGTAGCTTCGTTGACCTCATCAACGGCCTGCTGATATGCGGAGAAGAGGGCCTCCTCAATGAAGAGGGCCGCATATCCCTTACGCGCAAACCTGTTCATGATCTGCCCGAGGGAATCCCTGTTCTCGTCTGTTATCTCAACTACGTCAAGGCCGATAGCCTTGAACGGGAGTATGCTGTCATAGCTTCCGACCGCAGCCATCGGAGAACCCTTATCAGACGTAGCCATGGCGCATAAGCCTCCTTAGGTGGTCCTTGTCGCCCTTGTTCCTCTTGGAGACCGTGATCACCCTTATATTTTTTATCTCGGTTTCCTTAGCCCAAAGATAGGCCGGTATGTTTTCGGGAGCCGACGGACTGTATCTGGCTGTGCCTATTTTATTGAGATAATGGTCGTCAAGGACCTTCTCAAGCGAGAGGATGAGGTCTGAATATCCGCCTGACGCGTCTATCCCGCCTATCACCTTCCCGAAATCGGAGAATTCGACCGCCCTGCCCCAGGTCTCAAATGGTTCGGATATGAGCGATGCCAGTATATCCGCATCTATCGTGCCCCCTTCATGCAAAAAGGGCAGCGCGCCTGCAGTGTCGTAGCCGAATCTTTTGAGCCTCAGCAGGGTCCGTATGTTCTCTCCGTCTATCCTTGTGCGGACCCAGCTTACTATCCCGGGCATATCAAGTTCATGTGCCTTTTCAAGCATCACTTCGAACATCCTTTTGTCTATCAGCCGCTCTACCTCGAGAATGTCCCTGCTCTGTTCCCAGACGGTGATGCATACCGGGATGAGCGTGTTGAGGCCGAACGGAAGGAGCCTGTATTCCTCCGACTCGATGTTGGCTATGATGTCGTCCAGCGGCTGGGACCCGAGAGAGGTGAGAAGGTCCCATCTCTTTTTGCCTCCGGTCCTGACGTTGAACATGCTCTTCAAAAGCACTTTCACATTGTGGAAGTCATAATGCAGCCTCATGATATCGACAAGTCCTTTGTCGGGGACGAAGGCGCGGACTTCTTCGTATATGCTGTGGAGGTCGGACTCGAGGACCTTGTCAAAGTCAGACCCGCCTGACTGGGAAGCAAGCGCGGAGGAATAGGATGTCTCTCCAAGTATCTTGAGGATCGACGCAAGATCTTCGGCATCGATCATTCTCTGCAGAACTCCTGGATCAAGAAGGCGATGCTCCATCGCGCGTATACGCGCTACGGCATAACCATAAGCCCCTTGACTTGACATCAGCCCACCTCCCTCATTCCGCTTCTGACGGGAACAAACGTTTGACTACGTCGGATTCCTGCTTTTCCTGAGCTATCTGGATCAGCATGTCCCATGAGCAGTTCGTGCTTATCCTGCCCCTTGTGAGTATGAATCCCCCGGCTATATCAGGTTTCTTTTCGGAAAAAACGATATTCGTGCCGTTTTCCCTGTTGAAACCGTCAAGCCAGGCCTGATCCAGGTATTTTTCTTCACCTGAAACTTCGAGTTCCTCATCCTTTGTTTTTATAGCTTTCTTAAGAAGCGTCTCACAGAGCTTTACTTGATCATCCCTATCCATCATCCTCATCTTTTCAAGGGAGAGGTCGTAAACATCCTGTATCAGATCACGGCTGGATTGAAGCATCATCCTTTTGACATCCAGATTCGCAACTATTTCACGGCGACGGAAAATCTCGGGACGCTCAACTTCAAAACGGCGAATAAAGCCGGATCTTATTGAGTCGATCTCCTCTCCCGCTCTCTGTGCGATAAGCTCAGCCTTGGCCCTGGCCTTAGCCAGTATTTCATCGGCCTCGCGCTGTGCGTCGCTTCTGATCTTTTCAGTTATCTGGGCCAAAGACATGGTCTTCCCCCGTTCTGTTTAAAGCTTAATGCCGTTGAGCATCAGGATACTTACAAGAAGCCCAAAGACTGCATAAGTTTCGCACATTGCCGGAAGGATAACAGCTTTGCCTATCTGTTCCGGGCGTTTGGATATCATCAGGATGGAAGCAGCTGAGGACTTTCCCTGCCATATTGCCGAGTAGAATCCGGAGATCGCTACCGGAAGGCATGCAAAACAGATCCCCAATCCCTGCCAGACCGTAAGGGTAACGTCGCCCCCTCCGAGGAGCCCGGCCTTCTGAAGAGAGAGGACTCCGACAAGCAGTCCGTAAATGCCCTGTGTGCCGGGAAGCGCGAGCAGGACCAGCGCGTAGCCGAATTTCTTTGGATCTTCTGTCATTATTCCGGCTGCGGCTTCATTGGCGATTCCAATTCCCCATGCGGATCCTGACCCCGCAAAACCTACTGCCAGAGCTGCGCCGAGTATTACCAGCATAGGGCCCAGCTGTTCGGAAATCGTTGCTAGCATTGTTTCCATAATGAACCATTACCTCCTCAGTTGATAAATGCTGTTTTGAATTTTTAGTAATTTAAAAAATTATTGTTTGTCTTCTGAAAGTCTCGCAAATGTAGTCACGTTGCGCAACGGGGCAAAATCCCTCCCGTTCGCGTCGTAAAATTTCCCGAAAAACTCAACATACTGGAGCCTCAGGGAGTGTATGAACGCACCGAGAAGGTTGACAGCTATGCTGAAAAGATGTCCGAGAACAAAGATCAGCACTGCGAGCAGGATGCCCACATAGGGCGTTCCCGCCACCAGCTTCGCCAGCAGGTTAATGACCATGCCTACTGCAGCGGAGCCAAGTCCCAGGGCCAGAAGCCTGCTGTAGCTCAGCACGTCTCCCAGATATCCCGTAACGTTGTAGAGGCTCAGTATGCCCGAGAAGAGCTTACCTGCGATGCCCGTCTTCGTCCTGCCCTGAGTCGCGACCAGGACCAGCGCTCCGGCGATCGCTATATACTTCGAAAGGTCCCCCGCAGGTCCGCCTATTTTGCCGGAAACCGAAAGGCCCGTCATGAGAAGACCGCACAGGAATAGGATCCACCCGCCGTTGTCTGCGAGGGCTCCCGTGTAGTCACCGTTCTTCCAGCTGTTCTTGAAGGCTATCAGCAGGCCGAAGATCACCTGTACAAAACCCAGTCCGAGCGAGATGGTAAGCAGCGTCATCGGATCGTTCATCGGATCGAGGAACTGCATCGCGCCCATCAGCGGGACAAGTGGTCTCAGGAATGTGAACGCCGTGACGCTGTCGCCGAACCATGAGCCGGTGAGAGCTCCAAAAACGACGGAGCACAGCATGCCGATCGTGATCATGATGAAAAATTTGCGCATCGTGGGATGAAGCTGATGCCTGACTATAAAGTAACCGAATACTCCGCTCAGCACCAGGCCGTACCCGGCATCGCCGAAACACATCCCGAGGAACAGGAAGAAGAACGGCGCCATCAGGGACGTCGGATCCACTCCGCCGTAAGTGGGCGTTCCGTACATCAGGGTAAGCGGTTCCATCGAGGACGACCAGCCCGGGTTTTTCAGCAGGGTCGGAGGCAGCTCACCTTCATCTGGTCCGATCAGCGAGAACTCCGTAAGCTCCTCGTAGGGCCTGAGGGCATTCTCCACTGTCCCCAGACACTCTTTGGGCATCCAGAAAGACCAGATGAATACATCTTCCGTGGGTACTCCGGAGATCATTGAACCTATCCTGTCGCTCAGGATGCTCCAGTAGTCGCCGTAGTAACGGGCCATATCGAGCCCCTCATCGGCCCTGGAGGACATATCGGCGCACAGAAGGGCCTCTTCCTTCTCTGCCTTTTCGATCCCGGCGGTGAGCCTGCTGCGTTCCTCTTCGGCAGTCAGTGCGAAATCCTTCGGCACGTCGACCCTTCCCGCAGAGAATTCTGATGCGGCAGCCTGCACTTTTTCGAAGTCGGATTTCCTGAAGAGTACTGCGAATGTTGAGACGGTGTCTTTATCGTTTTCCGGAAGTTTCTGATATTCGGCGAGATCTCCAAGCTCCGATCCGATCTTTGAAACGAACCCGGCCGCGGATGCTTTGGGGACTGTATAGACGGCTCCGCCGACAAATTCCGTGCCGGTCGTAAAAAATTCCAGGGGATATTTGATGGAATTAAGCAGCATCGACTGCGCAAGAAGGCCTTTCAGCCTGGAGAGCTCGGCCCTTGTTTCAGTAGCTCTTCTCTCCTTTTCCCTGAGGTCGGCGACAAAGGTCCTGAACCTCTCTTCGTCTGCCTTGGCTTCAAGCTCGGAAAGCCCTATCGTCGGGACATCTCCCAACATTCTGGCAAATGAGCTGCCTTTGTTTACTTCAAGGGGTTCAAGAAGGCGCACCGTAAACCTTACATCGCTGAGAAGCTCGTCTATGTGGCGCTGCCTGGCCCTCAGGTGGGTCATCGACGCGCTGTCGACCGCGCCGCTGTTCTCTCCGGTGAATTCGCAGCATCCCAGCGCCTGCAGTTTCCCTACAAGCTCATCCGCAACAGATCTATGGACAGCTATCCGCGCCTTGGTCATCTCAGCAAGAGCCATAAGTCGTCATCACCTCTTTCACCAGCCAATCGGCCACCTCGGCGGCGGCAGCTTTTTTCTTTTCATAGCACTCCCGCGCCTCTGTCCGGCCCTTTTCCAGTATCTCCGCGGCCTTCACTTCCGCCTCTTTCTCGGCGTTGGTCACGGATTCGCGCCACTGCCTGTGGCACTGCTGCCTGGTGTCTTTTATCGACTGTTCCGCCTCTGCCTGGGCAGATGCGATCATTTTGGCTGCCTCGGCCTTAGCGTCAGCAATGACAGCTTTTGCCATAGACTCATGTTCACGTATTTCCTGCGCCAAATTCTCTGTCAACAACCTCACCTCCTCCCGTAATTCATGGACCCTGATATCAGACACATACCAGGTGATTTTAACCTCTGCGTTCAATTGCGTCAATTTTCACACATTAGAATAAATTAAACGGCAGGGTAATAATTTCGTTATATTTTAAATCTTGATTTCTATTTTAGCAGTTTTTAGCATCGCTAAATATGTTTTTTTGAACAAATATCCCGCCACGGGCACACCGGACACCTTTCAGGCCTTGCCTCAAAAAAATCCAAGAGCGCTGATACTGCGGCCCTATGTACATCGCGGCCTGTTTCTGAGATCATTTCGGGGGACATTTCCGCCCTTATTCTTTCCCTTTCCGGACTTCTGAGATAATTTATGCCTATTCTTATCGTTTTCTCAGGAAGTCCCTTTTCCCTCCTGTAGACATGCATCGCGTAGGCGTAGAACCTAAGCTGCTCCTCGTAGTACGCGGCAGGGGCATCCTCCTCTGATGTTGTCTTCCAGTCCCTGAGGTCGATATGCTCCCCCTCCTCCCAGAAGATATCAGTCGACCCGACCATCAGAAGGTCCCCGTCATTTACTCTGAAGGGCGTCTCCCTCGAAAGCTTTCCATGATATTTTCCCGAGGCTAGCAGAGAAAGAAGCCTTCCTTCGTCACTCATGGCATACCCGAGCAGCATCCTCCTTATCTCATTCCTTGAAGCTGCCGACCTGAATTCCCCCCTCACCCCGTAAGGCACTTTTTTCAGCGCGCTTTCTGCGTGTTTCTTCTCTTCCGGCAGCCATTCATCCAAGGTCCCGGGAGAGAAGTCCCATTTGGAGAGCACCCAGTGGGCAAGGCTTCCAAACTCCGACCCTCCGGAACCTTCCCCGGGCCTTGCCATCCACTGCATCGTCCTTCCCTGTCTGTAGGCGATCCTATAGGCCGCCGGACACCAGGAAAACATTGCGTAGGCAGAGGCCGACAGCCTGGCAAGCTTCGCGGGCGACACTGCTTTGGGACAGAGCATGAAAGGCTCTGCCTTGTTTTTATCCCTTCTCTTTTGTGTGACAATGGAAGATAGGGGCCAGTCCCCTGAGCACAATGTCCATTGACTGGCTGCATCCTGTGAAGCGGCGATCATACCGAGGAAACTATCTTTCGCAGGAGGAATTTCCTCTCCGTCCGTGCTGTCAGTTTTTGTAAGTCCGCATACGATAAGCTTGTCCCTTGCCCTTGTAGAAGCCACATACCAGAAACGCTCATTCTCTTCCCGCAGTGCCCCGGTCTCATTTTCGTCATGCCACAGTCCGGCAACGGTCAGCTCGATTTTGTTCGCGGCATTACGAAGGAAATCAGGGATCTGTTTTGCAACAATGCCATATCTGACAGAGGCATCTATGGAAGAAGTACCTTTAGGCACCTCTTCGGCCCCGCCGAGGGCAACGAAGGGATACTCCAGCCCCTTGGCTGAATGTATTGTGAGCACATTCACGGCGTCATGACCTTCGTCTGTGATCTCGGGTTCCTCCTGCTGCTTTGATTCTTTTACAGAAAAACGCATATATTCGGCACATCCCGTCAGGGAACGTCCCTGCGAAGCCTCGTATTCAGAGGCTATCTCGGCCATATATGAAATGTTGGCCCTTACGCGGTATCTCTGCTCCGGTTCGTATGAGGTCAGAAATTCCGGCGAACACAGCAGATCCCTTATCATGGCTGAAACACCGCGAAGTTCGGCTTTTAACTTCAGGTCCTCCAGATAAGATGTGATCCCGGGATGTTCATTCCTTATTATTTCATAAAGAGCAAGAGTATCTTCGCCGCTTCCCGGCCTGCGTGATCCGGAAAGAAGTCGTTCTGCAAGGCCCGGAGACATCCCGCTCAATGGGGAAGCGATCCAGCCGGCAAGGTATGACGGATCCTTCGGTTCAGCCAAAAGTGATATTAAATTTACCAGATCCGCGATCTCACCCCGTGTAAAGTAATCCCTGCGTGTACAGAGAACGTATGGTATGTTTTCAGACTCGAATGCGTCTTCAATTGCCTCATAAAGGGTCCTTTTCGGGACAAGAAGGGCGAAATCGCTCCACTTGACTGTCCTGAAATTGTCTCCGCGAGCCCTGTTCTTGTCCCATATCAATTTTCCTGATCCGTGGATTTCTTTTATCCTGCAGGCCAGTTCCCTGTAGAGCCTTACCCTTGCATCATATATTTTCTCTCTTTTGACATACTTTTTCTTCTCCTCATCAAAGCTTCTTTTTTGCTTTGAGATCAGAACCTCAAATTCAGGTTCGATCGGGTGTGAGATCCTCTCCTCCCACCATTTTTCGGACGAGGGAGAGGCCAGCGGCTCATATTCCATCGGTGAACCCTTTTCGATCCCTTCTGCCCAAACCGAACCAAATACAGAGTTGATCCCCCCGACAAGCTTGTCCGTCGTCCTGAAGCTTTTGTCGAGCGTTATGTATCTGCAGCAGTCTCCTTGAGGCTGCCTTGAGGCATTGATATATCCCCGGAAAATTTTCAGGTCGGCATGCCGGAAACGGTAAATAGACTGCTTAATGTCTCCCACGATGAAAAGGGTGTTGACATCCCCTTTCCAAATTCCTTTGATCAGCAAGTCCTGCAGTGTGTCCGTGTCCTGGAACTCGTCCACCAGAATGTGCTTGAATTTATTTCCGTATTCGGGGTTTTTCCTTAAGACTTCGCCTGCATATTTTATGAGGTCATTGTTTGTCAGATACCCCTCCTTTTGTCTTCTGGACTCCCAGCATTGCCATCCCAATGCGCCTGTGCGGCAGAGAAGCCTTGTGAGGATGACTTCACTTTCAGAAGGAGGCATGGCCATCGCCGCTCCCCTTTTGTACTCCTCCCGCCATTTCGTCAAAGGGACACCCAGAACATCTTCGATAGATGCTTTTATTGAGGACGACCGCAGGTTGGATAATCCCTCATCAAGAAGTACCTGTGCAAACCTGATGCAGGTTTCCCTGTCAGGCCCGGCCCCGCAATACTCAAGCTCTATCTCACTAAGCCTTGTCAGTGTCTTGCCCGGTTTTTGCCTAAGCTCGTTCCTTATGGCCGGGAATACTCGCTCCTGCCATGTATCCCATATATCTGCAAATATATCCTGTTTGCTTCCGACATCCCAAAGAAGTTCTTCGGGCGATTGCTCCCACAGATCATCGGGGGTCCTGCCGAAGCTGCCCAGTTTCTCAGAGGCGCTCCTTGATATTTCTGCCAGTTTTTCCGGACCGTAGTAATTCACAAAATCTTTAAAATATTTTTCATTGAAAAGTTCCGCCGCTCTCTCTGCCCATTTTTCGGGAACTGCCTTCGTGATCCTGCCAATAGAGAGCGTGCTTATCATATCTGAAAATGTCTTCCACCAAAGCTCTTCCTCCGGTTTTGAAACTATCGATGCACCTGGGTCGATGTTCAGGACAAGGCCGGACTCCCTTATGATCTTCATGGCAAAAGAGTGGATCGTTGAAATGTATGCGTCATCTATCCTCTGTATGCTTTTTGAAAGATGCGGGAGCTCCTTTGCTGATTTGGTGTGCCAATCCACCAGGGTTTCTTTTATCCTGCAATGCATCTCCCTTGCCGCTTTTTCGGTGAATGTCAGGACCAGTATCTGATCGACCCTGCATTCGCTGTCCATGGCCAGCAGCCATGCAAAACGCTGCGAAAGGGTTTGGGTCTTTCCCGTGCCCGCACCTGCGCTGACCACCGTAAGCGGAGTCAGGCTGGTGACCGCCTCCAGCTGCTCTGGGAGCCCTTCAAGGTTTCCGAACATTGTGGAAAGAGGATCCGTTGTATCAGGAATCATCCCCATACCCCCCGACATCTCCATTCTCAGGATCTTCCCTGTATCCTTCCCTTTTCCTGCATATGACATATAATTCACAGGACCTGCACATCAGGGAATCATACTTTGCCGGGAAAATATCTTTATTTATTGAATCTGCCATTCCCTTCATCGTACTCTCAGCAAGGTCGATAAGATCCTCAATTTTTTTTCTTGGCTTGGTTGAGCGGTAAGCATCGCTCATTGCATCGAATGTGAAATAACCATAGAATGATGCGTCACCGTGTCCTATCCAGCCATAACCCAGGGGCTTCGCTCCCGATGTTTTGCTGATTATCAGAGAGTAGGCTGCCAGCTGAAGTTCATTCGCGTGGTCATTTGACCTGTTGGACTTGTAGTCGATAACGACAAAACCATCGTCGTAAAAATCCACCCTGTCTGCGCGTCCTCTAAATATCACTCCATCCACAGAGTATTCCGGGAGTTTGTATTCAAGCTCGGTTCTTCTGCGTTTTTTTATCACATCAGATGATTCAGTCCTGTCAAGAAGTTCCGCTACGGAACCTATCTGCTTGATAAGTCTGTCTGCATGCCTCTCCAGCCTTGGGTCCCCCAGCAGTTCCGGATAATAGTCAGAGGATGCCTTCTTCCACTCATTTCTTGAAAGCAGGCTGAAACTTCTTGGCGATGAAAGGTATTCCCTCCAGGAACGCTCCCACACGGCATGCATAAGTAAGCCTGCCCTGAGCGGATCAAAAAGCTTCCTGTTGTGATCCTTAAGTTTTATGTTGTTCCTGCACCAGTATCTGTACGGACATTCCTTCCACTCGTCGATATTACTCAACGAAACAGTAAGAATGCCGGAGGATGCCCCTTCTCCGCTCCTTGGAAATACTCCCCTGTCTTTTTTTTCAGCGGAAAGGGGGATCTCTGCCCCGCAGAACCATAATGTTCCGTCAGACGGCATGGCATCAGAGGGTTTATATTCAATGCTTCTGTCAGGCTGCTGAGTTTTCGCCTTCTCGTGAGCGGGGATAAGCGGGACCATAAACTGCGAAGCACCAAGGGGACGTCCGCTGTTATCCGTTAGTGAGCGTGACAAGACTGTCCCTTCAAGTGAAGTTGCTATAAGCCTCCTGAAGAGCGCCTCCTTCTGCTCCCTTTCCTCGTGGAGTTCGGGAATATGCGAATGTCCGCCTTCTCCGCCGTCATCGGCTGGAATATTATTATTGAACCTGTTTTTGCTTTCGTTATCAAAAAGGGGTGATTCTCTAAGCTTTCCGGGCCATGTATTGTAGTCCACGTCCGTCATTATCCAGTACCTGTGAGTCGTGAGAACGGGAGGAATTCCGGCATATACCGTAACGGAACGGCTTTGCGGCAGCCGTATCGGAAGAGTGGCGCTCCTTCCCCAGTCATAAATGTAGCTGACTGCATCCTCTCTTTTCATCTGCACCCTCGAAGCAGGTCCTATGTCCTTGCTTATGTCTTCAAGTATTTCTATTTTTTTCTCCAGCTCTTTGACAGAGGAAGAAACGTCCTTCAAAATTTCGTCCAGGCTAGGCGTATCCTCAACAAGAGTTCCCAATACGTTCAGAAGGTCGAGACTGTTGATAAAATCAAGCCATAATTTAAGTATCCGAGGGGGGGTCCCTCCCTCGCAAAAATCGGTGCACAGCTTTTCCAGACTTATAAAAAGATCCAGAGGCTTCCCTTTCAGGAGAGCCTTCCAGGACCGGCTGCCCTCAGGAAAAGCAGACAGAGCCGACGATAATTCAAAGCCGGGAGATCTCAGAAGGGGGCTTGAAAGCAGGAATGCCGTCTTTTCGCTCTCCCAGCCGGAAATGAAGGCATTCCAGATCATTTTAGGCAGTTCACCCATCAATGTATCAGCAACGGTTCCTCTTACCTGAACATTAAAGGGTATCTTATACCTCTGAAGAGAATTTTCTATCAGGGAGAGGTGCTGCGCGGTCACCATTATTCCAATGTCGCCGTAATCAGCCATCTTACCAAGACGGCAAAAACCTCCCTTATCGTGTGCCCAGAGTGCTGTCTCCCTGGCTATCGCGTCAAACTGGAGCTGATGATCGGGAGCTTTCAGCTCGAGCAGATCTGACTTCCAGTGAGCCCTATCTTTGAATTCCAGTCCGACCTGCAGGATCGAGTCATGCAGAGAGTCAAGACCTGTTTCGGGCAGTAAATATTCAGTTTCAGCAATTTCCTGTAGTTTTTTTACAAGCTTTAACTGTCCGCCGGTGAAGGTAAGGAAGCCGACGAGTATAAAGGTAAGACCTGAAAGGGCCCCCGCAGACGCTTCACTGCACAGACACTCTCTTATCAGGGCAGGCGTCTGTGCGCTGTCGGCAATTCTGTTTTGATCAAGATATTCAAGATAGTCGGAGTAGAGCCTTAAAAGTATGTATCCCGGAGATGTTTCCGGCGGTCCCTCTTCATTAAAGAGCCTCTCCCTCAGGTCAACGGGGGTTATGTCTTCTCTCAGCAGCTCCTTGATATTATTTCCCAGGACCTCGGAAAATCCGCTGTGAAAGACTCCTTCGGGCATATCTGTTCTGCGGTCTTTCTCTTCTCCCAGATACCTGTTGAGGAGGTATGAGATTATCAGGTCATGGTCAGGCGGGTCTATCACACGTTTGGGCCTGTCATGGGCTATCCCTGAGACCTCCTTGTAAAGGTCGCTCCATGTCCAGATGACCGGCCTTGCCCCGAAGAATGATCCCTTCCCGGAAATGAGGGCAAGCAGGCTGTCCCTGTCAAGCCCGGATGGGACGATAAAGACAGCCTTGCTGCCAAGCTTTCTGTAAAGCTCGGCAAGTCTCTCCTGCTTTTCGGTTATGTTGTAATATGTCTCAACTGTCGGCATTTCTTCTCACATAGCCCAGATACCCGTCTGCGCTCTGGCGAAGGAAAAAAGCCTCCCTCTCCCTGTCCTTTTCGGGAAGCCTGTCAATATGCGAAAGTGCCGGATCGTTCCTCAGCAGGGCTTCAACGCCCTCTTCGGTGCCTGCTTCTTCCGGAAGGGCCGAGATGATGTCCTTCCAGAAGGCCATCTGAGCCGACGCCATTTCAAGGAGCCCCTTAGGATCCCTGCTGCAGCCCGAATGAGGATAACAGATCAGATCCACATCACCGAGATCGATCAGCTTTTGCAGCGAGGCCATCGCTGTTTCATAATAGAATTTGTGGGGAGTCGCCGGCCTCATGAATATCGACCCGTCGTCAAGCTCAAAATAGCATCCCGCGGCCTCCCCCGGGAAGAGTATCCTTGTTCCGTCAAGGTCGTAGAGGTAGGAGCTGTGGTGCGGCGCATGGCCCGGTGTATCGATGATCGTAAGGCCTTCAAGCTCCAGGTCCGGATCTGCAAGGGCATCTTCGGGAAGAGGAAGAGGCATCCCGTAGACATCGCACAGGTCGCCCAGGTTCTCCCTGCTCGCTTGGACCAGTCTCGCCGGATCGATGAGGTGCGTGCGTCCCTTGAGCGGGGCGATGATCTTCGTGCCCGGGAACAGTTCGTGAAACTGTCCCGCTCCCCCGGAATGGTCAAGGTGTACGTGCGTATAGAGCAGGTAGTCCGGCTCACCGGCTCCGATCATCTTCAGGTCTTCGGCAAGTCGGGGGACCGAGGCCGCAGGCCCTGTCTCCATAAGTATCGATCTTCCCCTGCTTTTGTCGTTGATGTGCCAGCCGATTATAAAGGATTCAAACCCGCCCCTCGGGACAGGAAGGACTATCTGGGTAAGTCCTTTGATTATCTCTTTTGTGTTCAATTAGATCTCCCCTTCTTTAAACATTAAGCTGAGCAATTGCTCAGCGCGGCATCTTCACGCCGCCTTGCCCCTCCGCATCATCCAGCGCCGTCAGCACCTCGTCCAGCAGTGACTGGAAGGTTTCACAGTGACGGTCCCTCGGATATTCGAGCGGTATGGGTATCGAGGCCTCTATCATCCCGTTTTTCAGTACAAGCACGCGGGTACCCATACGAAGGGCCTCTCCCACGTCATGCGTCACCATGAGGAAGGTCTTTCCGCCCTGCAGATATATCCTCACGAGTTCCCTCTGAAGTGCCCTTCTCGTGAAGTAGTCCAGAGCGCCAAGAGGTTCATCCATCAGCACTATCTCAGGGTCACAGGAGAGCGCCCTTCCGAGCGCCACCCTCTGGGCCATCCCTCCCGACAGCTGGTGGGGCATGGCGTTTTCATACCCTTCGAGTCCGAGCATCTTCAGTATTTCCAGTGCCTTTTGGTGCATCTCTTTCGATCTTCCGCCCGGCAGGAAGGGGAAAAGTATGTTGTTCTCGACCGAGAGCCAGGGCATGAGCCTGGGTTCCTGAAAGACCATCCCTACAGGGAGCGGGGACTCCGGGCCGCAGATCCTTCCCTTGAAGGTTATCTCGCCCGCCGTCTCGCACTCAAGCCCTGCAAGTATCCTGAGGAGCGTCGTCTTGCCGGAGCCGCTCCTCCCCACTATGACCAGGAAGCCTCCCTCTTTTATCTCCAGGTCGATCCCGTTCAGCGCGTCGACCTCCATATCCTCAAGAATATATCTTTTTTTCAGGTTTTGGATCTTCAGCCAGCTCAAGCTTCAATGCCCCTTTTCAGATAACGCCTGATCCCCCACAGGAAGCCATAGTCAAGAAAGGCCCCAAGAGCTCCTATCACGAATATCCCCATAAGGACGACATCAGAGCGGGAAAGCTGCTCGGCATCGAGTATCATGTAGCCCAGCCCCGACGACGCGGCCACCAGCTCCGCAGCGACGAGCGAGCGCCAGCTGTAGCCCAGCCCCAGCCTCAGGCCGGTAAGGACCGAGGGGATGGCGGAGGGAAGAATGACGTATCTGAACCTGTACCATTTGCTGTAGCCGAAGACAGCTGCTACCTCTGTCAGTTTCGGGTCGCAGCCCCTTATGCCCTGAAGGGCGTTCATGTAGACGGGGAAAAATGTGGCAAGCACTATCAATATTATCTTTGGCGCCTCCCCTATCCCGAACCACAGGATCAGGAGGGGGATCGTAGACATGGGGGGGATATGCCTGAAGAACTCGAGGGTGGGGTCCAGCTGCACAAGGACACGAGGAAACCACGAACAGAGAAGCGCGAACGAAAGCGCCATCGCCGCCGAGAGGCCGAAGCCCCTGATTATCCTGTCAAGGCTCGCCCAGACGTGCTTCTGCAGCTCTCCGTCCCCGATCGAAAGTATGAAGGAATCCAGCACACTTTCGGGAGAGGGAAGGAGGAAAGCGTTCCACCAGCCGGCGTTCGAACCCGCCCACCAAAGCAACAGCAACACTGCCGGCACTATCAGACCGCTTCTCGTCAGACTATCTTTCTCGATCTTCATCTGCTCACGCTCCCGCTATATTGTACATTTTTTTAGCTGATAAGCACAGTAAATAGGCCCTCTTTATGTTAATCTATTAGGGGCTGCGGCATGAAGATGCTGCGGGGAATCTGCAGCCTACAGGCTGCGGAGAATTCGCGACGTTTGTCGCTGGAGAATTTGCTCGCTTCGCATCCATGAGGAGCGGCTGAGCAATGTCCTGAGCGGTAGCTGAGCAATTGTAAAGTGTTGACGACCCTATAAAACAACAGTTTGACTACTGTTTGACAACGTTTGACAATTGCTTGACCGTATTTACGACTTTGCTCAGCAATGTTTTAAAAGGGGGTGATCATAATTGGGAAAGGTGACATGGAAGCCCGGCACTATGCTCTATCCGCTGCCTCCGGTGATGGTCTCGTGCGGGACGATGGAAAGGCCGAACGTCATCACTGTCGCATGGACAGGGATAGTCAACTCAGACCCTGCGATGACATACATATCCGTAAGGCCGGAGCGTTATTCCCACGGGCTGATAACTGAGACGTCGGAGTTTGTGATAAATCTCACAACTGAGCCGCTGATATGGACGGCTGACTACTGCGGAGTAAAATCTGGCAGGGACATCGACAAATTTTCGCTTCCTGCAATAACAGCAGCTGCAGCTTCTAAAGTTAGCGCCCCAATGATAGAAGAGAGCCCGGTCAGCATTGAGTGCAGGGTCGACAGGGTGATCAGGCTGGGAACTCACGACATGTTCCTCTCGAAGATCGTCGCTGTCAACGTTGACGAAGGTCTTCTCGACAGCAGGGGAAGGCTGCACCTGGAAAGAGCGAGCCTTGTAGCCACGAGCCACGGCAAATACTTTGCCCTTGGAAAAGAGGTAGGAAGCTTTGGCTTCTCGGTAAAAAAGAAGAAGAAAGGCAGATAAGAAGACTGAGGCCCTTGCCAAATACCTGGGCCTTTTGACTATTACATTTAGGGGGAATATCAATGCTGGTTTGCGCAATATGCGGCAAGGCGCTCAAAGAGTGTTGCGACCTCTTTCATGAGGCCGTCACCCCGGACGGCGACACGGTAGTCGTCTGCAACGACTGTGCTATAGAGAACGACCTGGAGTTCGAGCCTGAACTTAAGGAAGGTTAGTCGCCGGAAGGATCCGGATGGCCTGTACCGGCTTCGCGTACCCTGGACCGAATGGTTTCTCCGTCACTGCGGAGTTTTGGACTTTTCGGCTCAGGGTACCTATGCCTACCGCGAAAATTCTTCGAACTCCATCGCCCTGTACTGCTCAGCGGGCTTTCCTGGCACGACTATGGCATGAGCCGGACAGAAAGCCACGCACCTCTGGCAGGACTCGCAGATGTTTTTGTTTATGAAGGGAAACTCCCCTGATCCGTCTATGGCACCTACAGGACAGTTCTCTGCGCATCTCATGCATTTGATGCATTTTTCTTTATCGACCGTTATCGGAAACATCCTGTAAAAGAAGCGAAGCGATCTCCCGCTCGAAATCAGCTTATACCACATTGATGGGATGACGGGGATACCGCGGCCCCAGGCCGCGCTGCCCTTCTCAAGCCTGTCCGCGAACGCCCTTGCCTTCTCCTTCGCGGCCGAGACCAGCTGACTGTTCTTCTCGACTGGTATGACTCCGTTGTTGTAGTTGCCGGGCATGATGAAGAGTTCGGACCCAATGGGCTTGTAACCCTTGTCGCGCACCAGCTTCCTGAACTTACCTTCCGCGCCCAGTGCAGATCCTCCCATCGTGGCGGTCATGAATATCTTTTTTCTCCTGCCCTCGGGAAGGGATGCTATGAATTTCAGCACTAATGGATATGAAGAGAAAAAGGCGATGGGAAAGGCAAGACCTATCACACTCTCCCCGGACATTCTGAAGGAATTGTTCCTGCCTATCATGTGGTAATTGACCTCGTGCCCCTTCTCTCTGAGCCTTTCGCCGACTTCCCTGGCAACAAGAAGAGTATTCCCTGTCCCCGAAAAAACAAAATATTCTATTTTCATCTCTGATTTCCCTCCCGTTTCTGATCGATAATTATGAAGAAATATTGCTGGGATATTATTATTGACAATAGCTCGGATATAATATTAACAGCATCACGGCTTTGCGGAAAGTCACATGATCCCTATCCGGACTGCACAGGAAAAAATAGTTGAAAGGCGAGTAATGTGATGGATTACAAAAATATGTTTGACTTCAGTGCGAAAAAAGTTCTGATAACAGGCGGGACAGGAACGCTTGGATCAGAGTTCGCATACGCTTTTGCCTCATGCGGGGCAGACGTTGTCATTTCAGGAAGGGATGAGATCAAGGCCGCAGAAGTTTTAAAAAAATGCTGCCGACATAAGGCCGTTTACGATTTCGTGAAGTGTGACCTCTCGGATATCACTTCCATAGTGGGTATGGTCAGCGATGCTCGCATGATACTCGGAGGACTTGACATCCTCTGCAACCATGCTGGTTTTTCAATACGCAGGCCGGCGCTTGAATGCACAGAGAACGACTGGGAACGGCTTATGGAGATAGACCTCAAGGCACCCTTTTTCACAGCATGCGAAGCAGCGAGATCAATGAAGGCATCAGGTGGCGGAATGATAATAAATACTGCGTCCGTATCATCGGCAAGAGGGCACAAGGAGCTTTCGATATACGCCGCTGCGAAGGGAGGAATAAGCCAAATGACAAAGGCCCTCGCACACGAATGGGCACCTTTCGGAATAAGAGTCAACGCTGTTGCTCCAGGCTACATCCCAACTACCCAAACTGCCGACATACTGGATGACAAAGTGAAAAAAAACGAACTGCTCTCAAAGATCCCGCTTGGCCGCTTCGGAAAACCGGAGGAGATCGCGGCGGTGGTGCTTTTCCTCGCTTCAACGGGAAGTTCATACATTACTGGACAGACATTATTTGTCGAAGGCGGCAGGATGATAGACTGACAGATTAAGAAGAAGCGCCTCTGCCTTGCAGACGGCAAAAGCGCTCCCTCAGGCCTTCCGTAACAGTGGATCTCTTATCTTAAACCAGTCTCACGATCATGGCGACGCCCTGACCTCCGCCTATGCAGGCACTGGCCATCCCAACGCTCTTTCCCTGCTGTCTCAGGGCGTAGAGGAGAGTCGTCAGTATCTTGGCCCCGCTTGCCCCTATCGGGTGACCCAGCGCTATAGCCCCGCCATGGACATTGAGGCGATCCATGTCAAAGGGCATCTTCCTGTGACATGCTATCACCTGGGCGGCAAACGCCTCGTTTATCTCGATCAGTTCCATGTCGTCCATTGTCATTCCGGCCTTTTTGAGCGCAATGTCCATCGCCTTGACCGGAGCTATCGGGAAGTGCTCGGCATCGACCGCCGCAGCAGAATAACTCAGGATCTCCGCGATGGGTTTCAGCCCCTCCGCCTTCGCCCATTCATCACCGGCGACCATCACGGCACTTCCGGCGTCGCAGAGCGCTGAACTGGACCCGGCCGTTATCGTTCCGTCCTTTTTAAAGATCACGGGCAGTTTTGACAGCGACTCTATCGAAGTATCCTTCCTTGGTATCTCGTCCGTGTCAAGGACGATCTCACCCTTTTTCCTGTCCTTTATGACCACCGGCACTATCTCTTCCTTAAAAAGCCCTTTTTCGATCGCGTCTACGGCCTTCATGTGGCTGTAGTATGCGAATTCATCCTGTTCCTGACGTGAGATCGAGAACTCAGGGATAACGACGTCCTCCGTTATCTCTCCCATCAGCCGCCCCGCCAGGGGACAGATGAAGCCGTCGGCGTGAAGGACATCTTCGGACTTTTTCTCACCCATCCTGAAACCCCATCTGGCATCCCTCAGGATGTACGGGGTATTGGTGGCGCTTTCCATCCCTCCGGCCAGGATAGTGCTGGCATCACCGAGCCTGATCCTGTCAGCCGCCAGCATTACGGTGCGAAGTCCCGAACCGCACCTGATGTTTACTGTAAACGCCGGTACCGACTGGTCTATTCCGGCTTTGAACATCGCGTTCCTTGCGGGGTTTGCCCCGACTCCGGCCTGCCATCCGTTGCCCATTATAACCTCCTCAACGGCGTCGGCTGAGGCCCCGGAACGCGTTAGGGCTTCTTTCAGCGCTGCCGCCCCGAGGTCTGTAGCTGAAAGTTTGGAGAACTGCCCTCCGAATTTTCCTCCCGCTGTCCTGCTTGCGCTAAGTATTACCGCTTTAGGCACTTTCTGCCACATCCATTCCCTTTATTGGAAGGAGCGGGTCCGCAACATCAAACTCGGCTTCGGTATGCTCCCTGATCTGTTCCAGCGTAACTTCCGGGGACATCTCTATCAGGGTCATTTTGCCGTCTTTTATAGTGAAGACTGCGAACTCGGTGACCACCATGCTTGCGACTCCGACAGCCGTCAGCGGCAGGCTGCACTTTTTCAGTATCTTGGCCCCGCCCTTTTTGGTCGTGTGAGTAGTAGCGATGTAGACCCTCTTCGCACCCACCACAAGGTCCATGGCTCCGCCCATTCCGGGAACGCTCTTTCCGGGCACGACCCAGTTGGCGATGTCTCCCGTCTGGCTCACTTCAAGCGTGCCGAGCACAGTTGCATCGACGTGCCCGCCCCTTATAAGGCCGAAACTCGTGTCACTGGCGAAAAAACTACCTCCCGGAAGCATCGAAATGATCCGCCCTCCGGCTCCTATGCATCTGAGGTCAGGTTCAGCAGGGGCCGGTCCTATGCCAATGGCTCCGTTCTCCGCCTGGAAGATTATGCGGACTCCCTCGGGAATATAATCGGAGACAAGCGTGGGTATTCCTATCCCAAGGTTCACTACCTGCCCTTCTGAGAATTCCAGCGCTATCCTTTTGGCTATCCTTTCCTTTATGATGCATTCATCAAGTTCTGGAAGCATAGTATGAACCTCCCTTCACAACTATCATGTCAACAAGGATGCCCTGTGTCACGATCACGTTCGGATCCAGCTCACCGACATCGACTACCGAGTCGACCTCTGCGATCACGATCTCCGCGGCAGTGGCCATGGCAGGGTTGAAGTTCTGGTTGGTCCCCTTGTAAATGAGGTTGCCCATCCTGTCGGCCTTATAAGCCCTGACCAGCGCGACATCAGCCCTGAGCGGCAGCTCGAGGATATACTTCCTTCCGTTTACTTCCAGGACCTGCTTGCCCTCTTCGACTATGGTCCCTACCCCTGTCGGCGTAAGGAATCCGCCAAGTCCGAAGCCACCGGCCCTGATGCGCTCAACAAAGGTTCCCTGCGGAGAAAGCTCAAGCTCCATCTTTCCTGAGTTGTAGTACTCACCCGTCTTTTTGTTCAGCCCTACGTGCGAGGCTATGACCTTTTTGATCCTTCCCGCCGCTACCAGCTTCCCGTGGCCTACGTTTTCATAGGCCGTGTCGTTGGCGATCATCGTCAGTTCGTCTGTTCCCGCTTCATACAGGGCGTCAACAAGCGTGTAAGGTATACCGCCGTAGTTGAACCCTCCGACCATGATGGTGTCGCCCTTTTTGACGCATTGCACCGCTTCATGTGCAGAGACGACCGGTTTGATAATTTTCTTGGTCATCATACGGTCCCTCCTTCAAGTGTATTTTTTTTCTTTCCGAAGCCCTTCTGTTTGGCAAATATGGCCACGACTATCGCCGCTCCTATGAGATTGGTGAGCATGGTCGGATAAACTATAAGGAAAGGTACAGCAAGTAACAGCAGCCTTTCTATTATGTTGATGTCATCAGCAAAATATCCCTGCACTGCAGCTGAGAGCCCAATTACTGCGATGAGTGCTGTCACGCTTGCAAAAACTATCTCAAAGACGCTTCCCTGCAGCAGAAGACCCGGATTGTAAATAAACATATAAGGCACAATAAATCCTGCAGCTGCCACCAGAAGAGCTGTAAAGCCAGTCTTCAGCGGTTCGGATTTGGCTATGCCCGCAGATGCGTATGTAGCCAGGGCGACGGGAGGAGTGACGTCCGCAAGGACACCGAAGTAGAGGCAGAAAAGGTGGGCCGAGAACATCGGAACTCCCATCTGAGCCAGAGCAGGCGCCGCCAGTGTTGAAGTTATGATATACTGCGCGGTCGTCGGTACTCCCATCCCGAGGATTATCGAACCGATCATCGTGAGGAAGAGGGCAAGCGGGAGTATTCCCTGAGACATGCTCAGGACAAAGGATGAGAACGCAAGCCCCAGTCCGGTGATCGCGATAACGCCGATCACTATGCCCGAGCAGGCGCATGCAGCTGCCACATCTACGGCACCCGTGCCGCCCGATATCATAGCGTCGATGATCCTCCTCGGGGTCATCCTGTGTTCCTTGTCCCCCATCCACGATGCAGCCACAAGCGAAACGATCGACCAGAAGACCGCCATTGTCGGAGAGTAGCCAAAAGCAAGGAATACAACAAGCAAAACTATCGGAAGGAGAAGGTGCCATCCCTGGCGAAGTACCTTCCTGACGTTTGGAAGCTGTTCATCAGTAAGCCTTGGCATGCGCTTCTTCCCGGCTCTGAAGTGGACCATTGCCCCTATCGAAATGAAGTAGAGAGTTGCCGGGATCGCCGCGCCGACTACGATCTCCCAGTAAGAGATGCCGAGGAACTGCGCCATTATGAAGGCTGCCGCTCCCATGACAGGAGGCATGACCTGTCCTCCCGTGGAGGCGGCTGCGACTATGGCTCCCGCAAATTCAGGAGAATAACCCGAATGCTTCATCAGCGGGATGGTAAACGCTCCGGTCGTGACCGCGTTTCCGCACGAACTTCCCGAGACCATGCCCATGAAGCCGCTGGCCGTTACCGCAGCCTTTCCCGGTCCGCCCTGGCTCTTACCCGCAAGTCCTACGGCAAGGTCGATAAAGAACTGGCCGGCCCCCGAGGTGCTGAGGAATGAACCGAAGAGGACGAAGAGGAAGATGAACGAAGCCGAGACTCCGAGAGGTACTCCGAATATCCCGTCCGTGCGCAGGTACATGAATGGGGCAAGCTCTTCAAAAGAGAAGCCCGCATGTGCCAGGATGCCGGGCATATAAGGCCCGAATACTCCGTAAGCAAGGGCAAGCGTCGCGACTATCGGAAGCGGCCATCCCAGGGATCTGCGCGCGCCCTCTATCACCAGCACTATCATTATTACGCCGAGGTAGATGTCAGACGGGATCGCCGAGCCCTCGCGGGCTGCTATCGCGTCGTAGTTAAGGAGTATGTTCGCGCATCCGACGATAATAAGTATCGCGGGTATCCAGTCAAAGATGCTTATCTTCAGCTTATTTCCTTTTTTCTGTGACGCGGGGTATATAAGGAAGAGAAGCGCACCCATGAACATCCAGTGCCACGCCCTCTGTGTCATTGCCGCAAAAAGCCCGAATGCCGCTGTGTAGAGGTGGAAGCAGGAAGCTGTTATTGCAATGCCTGCCACAAGGTAAAACTGCCAGCCGGATAGTCTCCGCTTTTTACTTTCATCAGGATCTTCAACTATCTCCGGAACGATGTCCAGCTTTTCGATATCATCTGCTTTACGCAGACCCTGATCACATTCCATATTACAAACCTCCCATAATGTCAGGCTTCTAACATCAACGGGGAGCAAATGCCCCCCGTTGAGATCCAACTATGTGTCGGGGCAACCTACTTAACTGTTATTCCCTGTTCCTTGAAATACTTGGCAGCTCCCGGGTGGAACGGGATGATCCCCACTGATGCCTTCTGGGGGACAAAGTTGGCCGCGTGCGGAGTGACTTTCATAAGTTCGTCTTTTTTGTCAATGAAAGTCTTAAGGCAGTCGTATGCTACCTTTTCTGTCATTTTGCCGTTTACTACGAGGAAGTTGGCGTCAGCCACAGTCTTGCAGGGCTGATCCTGTTTTGCGTAGATCCCCTTTTCGATCGTGTACTTCAGAAGGAACTGGTTCTTCTTGGTGACCTTGTCGATAACGTCGTCCGGAAGCGGTATCAAAACCACGTCACGTACGGCCGCTATCTCCATGATCGCCGAACCGGGCGCCGCGAAGTTGAAGAAAGCGGCATCGATGTTGCCGTCCTTGAGCGCAGTTACCGCTTCGGGCTGTGTCAGCTGCTGCTTGTTGATGTCCTTGTCGGGATCCCATCCGGCTGCCTCGAGTATCATCAGGGAGAGAAGCTGGTCTCCGCCGCCGGGAGCCCCCAGGGATATCTTCTTGCCCTTAAGGTCAGCAAAGGTCTTGATGCCTGTCTTGGTCGTAGTCACAAGGTGCTGCGGGGCGGCATACATGTTCATGAGGGTCAGGAGCGGGAGTTTTCCGTCCTGCTGAAAAGCCTCGGTCCCTGTGTAAGCCTGATAGAGGGTCGATCCCATCGTCATCCCTATCTGTGCCTTGTTTGAGGCAACAAGACGGCAGTTTTCCTTTGAAGCCGCAGTCGAGCGGGATGTAGCCTTGATGTTCAGTCCGCCCTTCGTCAGAAGTTCAGCCATTACTCCGCCGAGCGGGTAATATGTTCCCCCGACTCCGCCTGAACCGATGGTGATAAACGTCGTAGCGGAGGCGATACCTGCAAAAAGCATAACTGCGATGATACCAAGCGCGATAATGTTCCTCTTCTTCATAAAAAACATACCTCCTTAAATGATGTATTATTTCGCGTTGCTATGGATACCTGCCGTAAACGGCAGGGCAAAAAACTTTACAGCAGTTTCTTTGCCGCCGCATCCAGTCCGGCAGCCAGTTTTTCCAGCAGCTCGTTCACCTGTTCCTCGTTGATGATAAGAGGAGGCGCGACAAGGAAATTGTCTCCCAGAAGTCCGTCCACCTGACCAGAACCCGGATAAATGATCAGGCCCCTGTCCACGCACTCCTTCGTAGCGACATTTGCTGCCCCTGTTTTTTCAAAGGGTTGCCTGGTAGATTTGTCCTTCACCAGTTCAAATCCCCACATAAGCCCTTTGCCTCTGACATCGCCCACGATCGGGTTTTCTGCTGCGATCTTTCTCACTCCTGCTCCAAGTATCTCCCCCATCTTTGCAGCGTTTTCGACCAGACTGTGCTCCTTCATGTACTTAAAAACTGCGCATACAGCGGCAGCGCTTATCGGATTTCCGTTATAGGTGTGGCCATGCATGAATGTGCCGCTGCCGTTTTTGATCTCTTCAACAATACTGCTTCTTGCGATGATCCCGCCTGTCGGCACATATCCCGCGGCAAGCCCCTTGGCAGTAGCGATGATATCAGGCACTACATTCCAGTGATCGACCGCGAAGTTTTTCCCTGTCCGCCCGCATCCGGTCATTACTTCATCAGCGATCAGGATAACGTCATATCTGCTGCAGATCTCCCTTATCATCGGCCAGTATTCATCAGGCGGCGTTATCGCACCGACTGTTGACCCGACAAGAGGCTCTGCGATGAAGGACGAAACATACTGGGGACCTATTATTTTTATCATTTTTTCAAGATGTTTTGCACACATCACACCGCATGAGGGATATTCAGCTCCAAACTCACAGCGGTAACAATAAGAGGCAGCAATTTTGGGTGATTCCCTGAAGAGCGGTGAAAATACTCTTCGGCGAGCCATGGATCCGGCTATCGCCATAGTGCCGATGGTGCTCCCGTGGTAAGAATTCCAACGTCCGATCGTCAGATGTTTGCTCGTGGCAGGTCCGTCTCTTTCGACAAAGTACTGCCTGGCAAGCTTAACAGCTGATTCTATCGCTTCGCTTCCGCCGCTGACGAACCAGACCTGGTCCAGGTCACCCGGTGCTGTTTCTGCAACAGCAGATGCTGCTTCTTCCACTATCCGGCATTTCCAGCGTGAGGGGTGCGCGAATTCGATCTTCTCATACTGAGCCTTGACTGCATCAATGACGTCTTTGTTGCAGTGCCCGAGGTTTGAGATCAGGGCACCGCAGCAGCCGTCAAGATATTTTTTGCCCTCGGTATCATATATATAGATACCCTCTCCATGGTCCGCTTCAATGTAGTTTGCTTTGAAACTTCGGGGAAATGAGTGCTGTAACATCCTGTTTTCTACCTCCCGTCATAATTGAAGGAAATAAATCATAATGCTTATTAACAGGTGAGACGGTTCAATGAAGAGGTGCTTTGATTTAAAAAAATATATGCTTGAAATAGCTTTTAATCACTACAGTATTCACCTGTGACAACACATAAGCATATGAAGGATTTCCTTCAGTTTTTTATACCTTATATCATTTTTTTTGTCAACTCTTAATTGTTTTTATTTTTTTCTTAAATTGCATGAAATTGTATGGCAAGTATTTCTGAACCGGCTGTTTTTGTGATAAAGTTATGGTGCTTTTGATTTCGGGGATCATCATGATGGGCAGCATTTGATTTTATGATATTGGGAGTGGCGACAATGGGCTGGAGAAACGTTGAAAACAACCTGGGCAGTCTTCCGCCTGCACAGAGAAAAATTGCGGAGTACATGCTTAAGAACAAACTGGAATCGATCTTCCTGACCGCGCTACAGCTCGGCAAAAACGCCGGATCCAGCGAAGCCTCGGTTATAAGGATGGCCTCTAACCTGGGCTTCTCAAGTTTTCCGGATTTCATAAAGTCCCTGCAGGAAGAGGCAAAGGACCAGCTTTCCACACTCGGACGCCTTCAGACGCACAAGCTGCAGCCACAGACAGGAGGGCTCATAGCGAGAGTCATCAACAGCGACCTGGAACAGGCGAAGGAATCGCTTTCCACAGTCGACGACGAAACGATCAAAAAGCTTGCGGCAAAAATATGTGCCTCGGATGCGATCTACATAGTCGGCCTCCGAAGCACGAGAACTCTTGCTGTGTATATGGAATACTACCTCTCCTGGTTCTTCACCAACGTCCAGCTTCCGACGACCGACACGATGGGCAACCACCTTGTTGCGGCCCCCCATAACAGCATCGTCATAGGGATCAGCTATCCGCGTTACACAAGGCAGACTGTGGAATGCATAACACTCGCGAAAAAGAGAAAATTCTTTACCGCCGCGATCACCGACTCGCCGTTCAGTCCGCTGGCGAAGGCAGCAGACATGTGCATCGTCTCGCCCTGCGCCCACATAGCCCACATCGACTCGCTCCTCATCCCGATCGGTCTTATCAACACCCTGCTCATACAGGTCGCCGAGCAGCTGGGGCCTAAGGCGCTTAAAAGGCTCGAGGAACTGGAGAGGAACTGGACGGACAGCTCAGTCTACTGTTAAGGACCCCTTCGCAGGCCCCCTCGGAGCAAAGTCTTCAGGACATAAGCAGCCGGATCCTGTTCATCTGGTTGACGGAGCTCGTGCCCGGATCATAGTCGAGCGCGAGTATGCTTGACCCAGCATAGCGTCTTCTCAGCTCCTTTATCACTCCCTTCCCCGTAATGTGGTTGGGAAGGCATGCAAAGGGCTGGACACATATCACCTTCTTCACTCCGCCCTCTATCAGCGAGATCATTTCAGCCGTAAGCAGCCACCCCTCACCTGCCTGGTTGGCACAGGAAACTACCGAGGAGGCTTTGTCCGCGAGAGAATAAATGTTATGCAGCGTACCGAAGCGCGTCCCCTCAAGAGCCTTTCTGACGGGCCTGCGCAGAAGTTCGAGTGCAGCTATGGCGCCCCGTCCGGCTATGGCTGAGCGGAGGCTGCCGGAGAGCTCCCTGTACCTGAATACCGGATCAAAGAGACAGTAGAGAAGGAAGGATGCGATATCGGTAAGCACTGCTTCTCCTCCGCTGGCCTCTATCAGGTTCACAAGCCTGTCGTTTGCTCCCGAGTGATACTTGACCAGTATCTCCCCAACTATCCCGACCCTCGGCTTTTCCGTCCCGGAAACGGGCAACGCGTTGAAATCCGCTGCAGTATCCCTGATGAACGAGGCATGATCCGGACCGCGTCCGCTCGTTATCGTCTTTCTGTATTTTGAAGACCATTTGTCATAGAGTGCCTCTGCGTCGCCCCTGTTCAGTTCATAAGGCCTTGTCCTCAGAAGCAGCCTCATAAGAAGGTCGCCGTAGACCATGGCTTTGGCAGAGCGGTACATCACCCTTGGGGAGAGGCGGAAAGCGACTGAGTTCCTGCATTGTGAGTTGACCGTCAGGACCCTGACCTCTTTAAGCCCCGCCTCGTCGAGGGCCTTCCTGAGAAGGGGCACGTAATTGCTGGCCCTGCAGGATCCTCCAGTCTGGGCATAGAAGCAGTCCGTATTTTTCGGATCGTACAGGCCGCTCTTCAGCGCGTTGAGAAACTGTCCAACAACGATCATGGCCGGGTAACAGGCATCGTTGTTCACATATCGGAGCCCCAGCTCGACCGACTCCCTGCCTCCTTCGGGCAGTACCCTGAAGTCATGGCCCTCCGCCCTCATTATCGGCTCAAGAAACTGGAAGTGATACTGCGAGAGCGGCGGACAGAGTATCGTCCTTTTGCCGGCAGAAACTGTACGCCTCCTTGATCCTGAGATTACGGCACCGCACGGGGCTTCCTGAGGCATCTGCTTTGTCCGGACAGCTGCGAGAAGAGATCGTATCCTGATCCTTACGGCACCGTTGTTCTTGCTCTCGTCTATCTTAAGAAGGGTATGCATCCTCCCCTCCCTTTCCAGAAGCCCGGCAGTCTGGTCCGCGCTTATCGCATCCAGTCCGCATCCGAAGGAATTGAGCTGGACCAGCTCAAACCTGCGGAGCTCAGGATCCCTGGCGACAGCGCTGGCTGCCCTGTAGAGGCGGGAGTGGAAGACCCACTGGTCGATCACTTTCAGATCCGCGCCCGTCTCCATGCCCCTTGACCTTCCGGCGACCGAATCCTCAGTCAGCACAGCTACGTTATGACCGTTTATCAATTCCGGGATGCCGTGGTTGACGACGGGATCAAGGTGGTAAGGATGGCCTGCGAGAACTATCCCCGTTATTCCTTTAGCGTTTACATGCCTTACCGCCCGGTCTCCCATCTCTTCTACATCACTTTTGAACTCAGCCTGTGCCGCGTATGCCTTTTTAACAGCCTCTGCCGCCTCTACAGGGACTACCCCGTCCCGGGCGAACTCCTTCGCCACCTGTCCCGCGATCTTATCAGGCGCATCGACAGAAAAGAAAGAGTGGATGTAACGCACATCTCCCGAGCTCAGTCCGTCCACGTTCAGCCCCGCCACATCAGGATACCCGGCCACTACGGGGCAGTTGAAGCAGTTGTCGGCATCCCTGTACTCTCTCGCTTCCTTCTGTACGCCGGGATAAAAGATGAGTTTCACTCCCCTGACGACCAGCTCCTGGAGGTGGCGGTGCGCCAGTTTTGCAGGAAAGCATAGCGTCTGCGACGGTACAGTGTCAATAGCCAGGCTCTCGTCAGGACGCGGAGAGGAAAGTTCCACCCTGAACCCCAGCTCGGTGAAGAGTGTGAACCAGAAAGGATAATCTTCGTAGATGTTCAGCACCCTCGGGATCCCCAGGGTTCCCCTAGGGGCGTCTTCAGAACTGAGGGGAACATAGTGTTCAAAGAGCCTTTTGTACTTCGCGGCATAGAGGTTCGGAGGAAGCTCCCGCGCCGCAGTCCCCTCGGTCTCTCCGTTGGAGCACATATTTCCTGTAACGTGCCTCCGTCCTCCGCTGAAGGAAGTAACTGTCAGCAGGCAGCTGTTGCCGCACCCCTGACAGCGTTTCGTCTCTGTTTCAGATCCGAACATCATGAGCTGCTCCCTTGTGATTATCGAGCTGTTGCAGGTGCCTTCGCGGTCCTTTGATATCAGGGCCGCTCCGTAAGCGCCCATGAACTCCGGGATATCCGGCCTGAGCACACTGTGGCCGGTAACTATCTCAAACGCCCTGAGCAGCGCGTCGTTTTTAAAAGTTCCGCCCTGAACGACGATATGATCCCCGATCTCATCCGCGCTCTTTATCTTCAGCACCTTGTAGAGCGCGTTCCGGACGACGGAATATACAAGTCCGGCGGAAATGTCCTCGATCGACGAGCCCTCTTTCTGGGCCTGCCTCACCTTGGAGTTCATGAATACCGTGCATCTCGTACCCAGATCTACGGGCGAACGGGACCTCTCAGCACAGGATACGAACTCATCCATATCCATCCCGAGGGACTCAGCGAAGTTCTGCAGGAAAGAGCCGCAGCCCGATGAGCAGGCTTCGTTCAGGAATATCTGCCTTATCGTCCCCTTTTCCGTCTTCAGGCACTTCATGTCCTGTCCGCCGATGTCGATGATGAATTCCACATCGGGATCGATCTTTCCGGCGGCTCTGGTATGGGCGACAGTTTCTATCTCTCCCATGTCTACCCCGAAAGCGGTCTGGATAAGCTTTTCCCCGTACCCTGTCACACAGCTGCTCTTTATGAAGAGACTTTCCGGCATCCGTGAATAGAGTTCCTTCAGCATCTCACTGACTGTACGCAGCGGTTCGCTTCCGCCCTGCATCCTGTAGTCGGAGAAGAGGATCCTGCCGTCTCCGTCTGTCAGAACAGCCTTTGTCGTCGTCGACCCCACATCTATGCCAAGATAGGCCGGCCCCGATGCCGAGGCTATCTCTTTTCGCGGTGTTCCCGACCTTCTGTGCCTTTCACCAAACTCCCTCCTCTCTTCCCCGTCACGGAAAAGAGGAGGCAGCCCCGGAACGCCGTCCATGCTGAGCGGAAGCGAGTAGACGGCCGACCTTCTGTCGAGTTCTGATATGCTCACCACGTCATTCTTCTTCCCAAGGAGCGCCGCACCGAGGGCTACAAAGAGGTGTGAGTTTTCGGGCGATATCGTCTGGCCGGGCAGAAGCCTGAGAGTCTCGGAAAATCTCTTTCTCAGCTCCGGAAGGAAATAAAGCGGCCCTCCGAGAAATGCGACATTTCCGACGATCCTTCTCCCGCAGGCCAGTCCGCTTATCGTCTGGTTCACTACGGCCTGGAATATCGATGCCGCTATGTCCGCCCTCTCGGCCCCCTCCTTCATCAGGGACTGAACGTCGGTCTTGGCGAAGACCCCGCAACGCGACGCGATCGGATATATCATCCTGTGTTTTGACGCAAGCTCGTTCAGCCCTGCCGGGTCCGTTCCCATGAGCATCGCCATGTGATCAAGAAAGGCCCCGGTCCCTCCGGCGCAAGTCTCGTTCATCCTCTGGTCGGCGCCGTTGGGATCGAAATATGTAAGCTTGGCATCCTCACCGCCAAGCTCAATGCATACATTTGCCTCCGGGATGAACCTGCTGACCGATGCGGAACATGCAATAAGCTCCTGCGTGAACGGGAGCTTCATCTCCTCTGCTACCCCGATCCCTCCGGATCCGGCTATCGCAAGCGTTATCCTTGAATTTTTTATAGACTGCCTAACTTCGTTAAAAATATCACAGACTGCCGAGCGGACATCGGAAAAATGCCTGCAGTACCTGCTGTGAACGAGTCTGTCCCTATCATCCAGCAGTACAGCTTTCGCCGTTGTTGAACCGATATCCAGCCCCATGTGAAGATGCGGCATTTGTTGCTTCCTCCTAACCTTTCCTGTCAGAACATGGGCTGTACGCAGACAGCCCGGTTTTAAACGCTTATCTGAAATTCGGAAACGAAAAAGGAGAAGTCGGACTAAATCAGGAGTACGAGATCCAAAACAGGAAGAAAGAGGTGTTCCCTCTCCGAAGTGATGTGGTCTTTATCGAGGACGTTTGGCAAAGGACGGAATGAAGAGTGGTCATACACATCGCTTCTGCCTGCAAAAAATGACTGATCAGTGTTGGATAGGCTGTTGACGGACCTGTAAAGTTTTGAAAGAGTCTGCCTGAGGACGGAGACGACAGCGACCGCGGGTGTCTCGATGCTGTTCATTATTATCGTTGCGGTCCTGGGGCCGAGGCTGTAACGGATGCTGTGCCCGGACAAAACGGCAACAGCTGTCTGAAAAATGATCAGAGAGGTCAGAAGGATATATGCGTACTTTTTCATAACATTACTGAATTTGTACAAACAGCACCATCTCCGTTTGCGAAGATTAACACATCTTACAAATAAATTCCAGAGTAGAAATTTTGCGGCATGGAGCATGCCGCGGAGAATTTGCAGGACTTCGTCCTGCGGTGAATTCGCGACTTAAAATCCCAGTCGCTGGAGAATTCGCTCGCTTCGCATCGCGGAGAATTGCGGCCAAAGGCCGCGGAGGCTCAAAATTACCGTTGTTTCTGCCATTAGCCTAACTCTCTGTCGTTTCCGGACGCTTCCCCTCTGATCAGGAGAATGCCGTTTCCTGTTAAGGAAACATCTAAAAACTCCTTAGCATTCGAACTATTTCGAATGCGCTTTGAGATCGGGAATCCAGCGTCTTTTGGTTAGGTTTTGAAAAGCCGGTGAAATACTAAGTTCAGAGACACTCGTATCCCCAAGTGCTTAAATCGGGATCCAGCGGCTTCGGTTTAAAGGTTTTTAGATTTTACAACTGCTTAGCGACCGCTTAGCTATTGCTCAGCAACCCGCTCAGCCGATTTTTACGACTGCTTGCCAACCGCTTGCCTATGCTTGCCCGCATTTTTGGCCGCAATTCTCCAACAGCCGTAGGACGCGAATTCCTCGCCCCTGCCCTTTACAACCCTTCCCGTCGGCTCCGCCGACTTTTCTCGCGGTTTTTCAAACCGCACTTCCCGCGGCAAGTTCCTCGCCGCTCTTTTCAAATGTTTACAGCCTTCCTTGATCCTATTTATGTTTTGTTATCGGTATCAAGGCCCCATCTTCTTTTTTTGCATAAATGACCATCTCAAGCCCTAAATTGTTGAGAAATCGTCTTAATGTCCTTATTTCTAAATTTTGATTATTTTCAATTTTTGAAACTTGAGACTGTGTTATCTGCATTTTTCCTGCAAGTTCTTTCTGAGAAACTCTAAATTGCCTGCGCAGTTGCTCAAGCTTGAGTTCTGTATACATTTCTCTTGCTTTTTCTTGAATTGTTGTCTGTTCTTCCTCAGCAAGCTTTTCTTCATATTCATCTGAAGAGATAAATCCTTCAGGCATTTTTAAGGATCTATCATCAGTAAATATATGCTTTTTATCCATCAATACTGTTTCCATAAATACTCCCCCTCACATAACTAGATCCTCTGCCCTATTTGGAATCTATCTTTAACCATATGCTCCATTCTCTCTCAGCTATCGCGATGTTTTTTTCATACCACCGCTTGTCGTTAGTCTTATCTCCGCCTGTCAGCATAATTGCGCGCCGCAGCGGGTCGAAAGCGTATAGGATCCGAATTTTCCTGCCATTTAATACTTTTCTGAGTTCACGTAAACTATGAATTTTCGAACCCTTTACCGGTTTTGAATATGAACCGGCAAGAGCCACTCCATGCTCCCTTATTAATCGGATAAACGCGACTATACTGGTTCGATCATCAGCAGATAAAGAATTAAGCCATGTTACAAAACTTAAAGAATAAATGACCTTGCATTGATCTTCAGCCATCCCTTTTCCTCCGGGGAAAATATTCTTTTTAATGAATATTCATTTAAATGAATACTATCTGTTTTTATAAAAAGTGTCAAGGAGCAAAGGCTAGCCATATTATCGCTCCCTTGATCACTGCTCTTTGACACATGAAGGTCTGCCCAGAATTATCTTTAACAAGGACTTGATCATTCCGCCACTTATCCACATTTTGTCAAATGTGTAGGTCTGACCCCAATGGCAGTTTGCAATGGCAGTTTGTAACACTTTCTCCAGCGATACAGCATGCTCACTTCTATACCAAGATCATCTGCTGTCTGTCGAAATGTCCTGTTGCTGGCAAAACTTAGTCGGACTGCATTCTTTTTAAATTCCTCATCATATTTCTGTCTCTTGTTTGGCATGATATCAGCTCCTCTCGAGCATATACTCTATCCTAACAAACTGTACGAAATTCTAGCACCGACCCATATGATTTAAGGTCAGCTAAACAATAGCGATTGCTCAGCCGATTTTAACGACTGCTTGCCTACGCTTGCCAACCGCCGCCGGTGCCCTTCCCGGCCGCCCTTACTACCGCTCAGCAACCGCTCAGCCATGCTCAGCCATTGCTCAGCAGCCACCCTCGGGCAGTTTCTGGCTAAAACTCATACATTGTCCTATACTATAGACATACTATATACATAAAAAACACGTCAGGCGGTGACAGCATGTCCAGTACCGGCAAGTCCCTACTTATCGAACTCAAGGCTTCAGACGCGCTGATCGACTTCGATGAATACCTCTCGAAGATCCGGACTTACCTGCCCTCTTTGAATGAGGACGATACCTGGATCCGCTCAGGCATTCATGTCGGGGAAAAATATAAAAAGCACATATCCTCCTTCCGTCTTTTTGGAAGCCAGGCTCCGAAGATCGGACGGGCCCGGATCGAAGTCCTTCTGGTCAAGACACAGATAGGAGTATCGATCTCTGACGCCGCGCCTCACTGTGCTGACTTTATCATGGATCACCTCACACGGACCGGCACAGACGCTGCTTTCGTAGCTCTTGTTCCCTCCACGGGAGAGGGCTGGCGTACTTTTTTTGTAAAATCACCTCTCCACGACACTGTTGACATCCCCGAAGACATTCTGACCCACACCTGTTCGGGAGCTCTCAAGATACATATAAAGAAGGCATGTGGACTCAGCGATGCGGCCCTTGACGGCTATTTCTCCTTCGGGTATGCCCTTTTCGACGATACTGTCATAAGGGCAAAGGCTAAAGAGATAGACAAAACACTGCGATATCTCAAATTCTGTGATATTGCCTCGGGATCGGGACAGATGCTTCATGCAATGGCCGGGCTTGTCGCAAAGCTTCGCTCAGGTCTCAACAAATACCTCGGCAGCCATGCGGACAGGACCGAAAAAAACTTTACGGAGCAGTTCCTTACGGGCTCCCTTTACGCCTCTGATTACGATGCAGGAGCCCTTGAAATACTAAAGACCATGCTCAGGATGCAAACAGAGAAAAAGATAGACGACAGAAGGTTCGTCTGGGGCAACATCCTGACAGAAGACCTCTTTGAAGGCATGCTCTTTGACGTCATCGCGACAAACCCGCCCCACATGAAGCAGGATGAGTTCTCATTTATAAAAGAAAAGCTGGAGAAATACGCTTCTTTCTCACACAACACAGACCTCTACTGCTACTACGCAGAAAAAGCTTTCGGACTCGCCACTGAGAACGGCGGGGTCGGTGTACTCATGTCAAACAGATGGATGCGCTCAGGATACGGAGTCGGCCTTCGTCACTTTATGTCCCAGAAAAACATTACCGAGATCGTCGACTACGCAAACATACCCCCTGTAAAGGGCATCTCTACCCCGCTCTCGATAGTTGTAGGCTCAAACGGCGCTCCCTCCGAAGACGTCAGTGTTACAGTTGTAGAGGACGCGGACCACGAAAACATATCCCTCTATGTAGAAGAGCAGTCTGCAACGCAGACCATTTCAGCACTGAGCGATGAGGGATGGGTCTTCGACGCCGAGGATACAGCGGCGCTAATGAACAAGATAACCGATATGGGAATACCTCTTGAGGAATACGTTGAAGGACATATCTACCGCGGGATACTCACCGGTCTCAACGAGGCATTCGCCCCTGACAGGGCAACTGCAGAAAAAATTATTGAAAAAGATCCCAACAGCTCAAAGATACTCAGGCCCTTCCTCTCCGGAAGAAACGTAAAAAGGTACGCCATCCCGACCATCAAGAAATATCTGGTCTTCCTTCCCAAGGGAATAACGGACAAGATGAGGGGCGACATGGGACCTGAAGAATGGCTCTGTTCACAATATCCCGCAATAGCAGAACACCTTGCTCAATACGAGGAAAAGGCGTCAAAGCGCAGGGACAAAGGCGACTACTGGTGGGAACTCCGCTCCTGCCGTTACTACGAAAATTTTGAAAAGACAAAAATAATCTGCCCGACAATAGTTAAACGCATATCAGCAACCATAGACACAAACGGCCTCTTCTCCAACGACAAGACCAGCATAATAGCCTCAGGCGACTTCTACCTCCTAGGTCTCCTGAACTCAAGCCTCATGGACTTCTACATGAGAAGGATCTGCACAGAGCTGCTGAACGAGCACTACGAGGTAAAGCCCGCAAACCTGTCTGTCCTCCCGATAAAGAAGATCAGCCCGACCAACAGCTTCCACGTCAACCTGAAGACCGAGATCGAAAACGGAGCAATGGCCCTGTCGAAGCTGTGCTCGGTACCCGAAAAAGAAAGAAGCGATAAAATCAACGCGGATATCCGAGAAGCCGAGCGTGCTGTTAACAGAGCGGTGGCAAGACTGTATAGACTAACACCGGCGGAGATCAGCCTCATTGATAACTACTAGGCAAATGATTGGTCATCAGGCAGTAGGCATGAAATACAGCTCCGTATCTCTCCCCCGCGGATACAAGGCAAGATAGAAACTTCTCTCGGTCGAGATCGCTCTTGAAAATATCCTTCTGTTCGTTACCTCTGGAGGTTACATGGTAAAAGGCACCAGAGTATTCCATCCGCAAAGGCCTAGCCATGCTTACATCTCCTTGATCACAGTTCTTTGACACATACCGGTCTGACTCAAATTATCTCTAACAAGGACTTGACCATTCTGCCACTTATCCACATTCTGTCAATTGTGTAGGTCTGACCCCTCTGTGGTTTTCTTTTGTCAAATGTGTAGGTCTGACCCCTCTGTGGTTTTCCATTTTGTCAAATGTGTAGGTCTGACCCCTCTGTGGTTTTCAAATATGATGGCGGCCCAGCTCACCCTGCAGCAGGCTTCGATAAAGCGAATCGGCGCAAATATGCACTTCACATTCACTGCTAACGCCTTGATTCAGCATTGCTCGCACAATAAACCTGGCCGAGGCTTCCTTATTTAGGGCTGACCCTATAATTTTTTTTGTCTGGTTCCTGTCAATTGTGTGAAATATGCAATAATGTCAAATGTGTAGGTCTGACCCCAGGGTGGTTTATCAGTCGACACAGTTCAACAAATATTACCGTGACTATGTCATTAAAAACAACGCAACCATGCATCTGGACCACAAGCCGGGAGAGATAATGGAGGTCGACTGGGCCGGTCAGAATGTTTGCATAACGGATACCGACACCGGCGCGTCCATAAAATCTTATGTCTTTGTGGCAGTGCTGCCGTACAGCGGTTATGCATATGTCGAAGCTTTCATCTCCCAGAATCAGGAAAGCTGGACCACCGCACACGTCAATGCCTATAAATATTTCGGTGGAGTAACACGCATCCTCAGGCCGGACAACCTTAAAACCGGTGTAACAAGTGTATCTAAAAGCGAGACCATAATTAACAGGACATATCTTGAGCTTGCAGAACACTATGGGACCGCGGTTATACCTGCCCGCCCAAGGGCTCCGCGGGACAAGGCCACAGTTGAATGTTCTGTCGGGATCATCTCAACATGGATACTTGCCTCTCTGCGTAACGTCCAGTTTCTCTCCCTGCATGAACTAAACGAGGCAATAGCAGCCAAACTCGTTGAATTTAACAACAAACCCTTCCAGAAGAAAGAAGGCAGCAGGGCAGCCGCATTCTCCGAAGAAAAGATATTCCTGCTGCCTCTGCCGCCGCACCCATATGAACTTGCGACCTGGAAAATAGCCACCGTACAGTATAACTACCATATCAGCACAGACCACCACAACTACTCCGTACCGTACGAGTACATCAAACGTAAAGTGGACGTGCGCCTTACGAAGAATATGGTCGAGATATTCTTCGAGGGAAACCGTATAGCGTCCCATCGCAGGTTATATGGTCATATCAACCAATATAGCACCAATGAAGGGCATATGCCGCCTAATCATAAGAATTACGTCTCCTGGGATTCGGAACGCTTCATCAGGTGGGCTGAGAAGATAGGTGAGAACACAGCTGCCGTGATCCGTCTGCTGTTAAGCAGATACAGGATAGAACAGCAGGGATACAAGTCATGCATGGCTATGCTCAAACTTGCGGATAAATATTCAGCCATACGCCTTGAGGCATCATGTGAGAAGGCACTGTCATTTACTTCCTGCCCCAGCCTTAAGAACATACAGGCCATCCTTATATCAGGTCAGGATAAACTTACGCAGGAGACGGACAAGAATGAGGATGCGGCAAAACAAAAGACAGAGCAGTACGGCTTTACGCGCGGAGCAGGGTACTACAGGAGGAATGGATGATGCTGGATAACAATACTATATCCAAGCTGCATGAGATGAGGCTTTCTGTAATGGCCCAGTCTTTTGACGAACAGATCAAAAACGGATATTTTGCGGAAATGTCATTTGAAGAGCGCTTCGGCATGCTTGTGGATTCAGAATGGTCAGCACGAAAGAGCAACCGTTTGACCCGGCTGATACAGAAAGCTAATTATTCGATTCCTGGTGCCTGCATAGAAAATATCGAATACCATCCTGACAGGAAACTGGATAAGACCCAGATAGTAAGGCTATCTACCTGCGCATACATTGAGGAAAATCATAATCTGTGTTTCTTGTAAGCTAAAAATCCCCAGAATTGCAAAATGAAAATCCCCAGTTTTGCAAGCTGGAAATCCCCAGAATTGCAAAACGGCCATTGAAAGCACGACCGAAACCAAATATCCTTTTAGTGCG